>SKFS01000035.1 GCA_007117885.1 Candidatus Izemoplasma sp. | reverse complement strand
TAGATTAATTTGCTCAACTACTGCTTTATCCCACTGAGTTCTTCCGTTTACATATTTTATAGAATTAATGAGCTTTATTTCGTTAATGCCACGTCTAATAAACAGCACCTTTTGTTTTTTTATACTTCCCCTAAATATATTGCTGAAAACTCTCTTTCTTAGAACCTTACACGAGAGTCCTGCAAAGTAATGTTTAGAGATTTCTGAAATCAACCCTTGTATGTGGAGAATAGTTCTGTCTGGTCTGTTGAAAAGTTGAGCAAAATCCAAAGAATGTTTGTACTCACTTCCAAAGATATGAAGTATGTCGGGTTTGATAATATTAAGTATTTGATTGATGTGGCTTCTAGTCCGTTTAGTAGTCCTGGTCGCACTACTAAATTTTCTAAAGATAAGTTTCGTTTTATAAAAGCTTAAATATTTGACACCTTTGAAATCTTGAACTATAATTTCTTTGCGGCTCAATGGAAAGCAGATAGATAAGTCAATATCTGACTCAATGATACCTTCAAGATATCCAGAGATCCAACCAATACTATCTTTTACATTTATACCGATTTTATCTGATATATCTTGAACTGGATTATTGATAACCCATAAAACCTTCATTAACTTTATCTCCTTAAGTAGTTATCTTTTCTACGAAGTCTAATATTTTCTTTGTCTGAACAGTTGAGTTTTTATTCTTTATTACAAAATCCCTAGAAGACAGTGAGAGCTTTTCTTTTTCTTCAAAGCCCATTGAACATACGTTATTAATCGCTTTGGCAATTCCTTTTGGACTGAACTCTTCTATAATGACCAGGTAAGGATAATATTCAGGAGGAATACCTTTTATTTTGGAAGACAATGCTATTTTCCCACTTAACATGTATTCCAATATTTTGGATGGAAAACAATATGATGATCCCTCTTCATTAGGGTCTCTCATACTAATTAGCATAGTTGCTTGACTTTGAACTTCTAAATAATCCTCATAAACCGGATAAAATCCTAGATACTTAATTCGAGGGTCTTTCTTTCCATATTCACCAATAAGGTCCACATCTTCCCCAAATCCTGTGAACCAAAGTTCAAAACTCATATCTTGAATGCAAGCCACGGCTTTAAGCAAGAGTTCTATACCATATTTAATCTCTATTCTACCTGAGTACATAAGAACTGTTTTGTTTAACCCATCTCTAAAATCTTTACTCTTAGATTTGCTTTGTATTAAATCTATAGAACCTTCGAAAATCATGAAAGGCTTTTTCTTAATCTTCAAAAAGTTAGACATTGGATGTGTGTATAAAATATAACCGTCGAACTTACTATGTAATTTACTAATAAATAACCAATCTATTTTTTTCAAGATTTTCTTTAAGACTGACTGCTTGAAGTCCATAAAATGAGGTAAGTCGGGGACAATCTGTATGATAGTAGATTTATTAATTTGATTTTTTACTATCGTCGCTGCTTTCATAAGATGTGATTGCATACCATAAACAAAAACAACTACATTTTGATTAGAATTAATTAAGGTCCATTTTTTTATGCTTCTTTTCAAAGAAATTGTCATAAAAAGGTTGTTTAAATAACCAAAATTAGGATAAGATATTAATTTATCATTTGACTTGCCGTTTCGAGACCACTCCTCGCCTTGAAAGAACCAATCTTTGTATTTAAATGGTACATTAATTGCGTTTATACTATCTAAATCCTTACCATAATAATCAATTGCTGAAATTATATTTGATTGTGATTGATAAGCTGCAGGATCTCTATAGCCCTTTTCAGCTGCTTCTAAAAGTTTCTTTTGACTTGCATATTTTCCAATCCATAGATATTTCATTGATCACACCTCTTACTTGTTGTATTAGAAAGAATTATTTTATTAATTCATCTACCTAAAAGGAATAGTTCTAAAATTGTTCTATAGTTCCAAAATGGTTGCCATAATGGGGTCGTGAAAAACGAAATATATCTGAAACTATAGATAAGTACTATTGATGATAAACTAGCATATTTAATGTAAATAGACTTTACATACTTTAAAGCGACTAAAAACCCAATTAGATAGAAGAGTGTAAAATAATCACTGATTCTATGAATCATTGCTATTCTAAAAGAAAACAGTGAAATAGAAAGTCCAATAATTGATAATCGAAAATAAAAAGAAAGTTTATCAGAATCCTTAGGGACACCCATTAAGATAGCTACTAACAATATTGACGATAGAATCAGAGAGCGCAAGCTTGTTACAAGGTCCTGTTGAAAGTAAATTGTGTAGTAATGAGCTGGCAAAAATGAAAGAACTATGGAGATAGCATTAAATAAGAGAGGATAAAGAATAAATAGTATTGATAAAAAAAATAGCACAATACTCACAAATAATCTGTTACTCTTTACTATTTTAGCTATTATAATTAATGGGATAATAACTAACGCACTGGGGTGAATTAATGTAGCGCCAATCATAAAAATAGTCGATTTATAAACATTTTTTTCGTTCAAAAGCATTACAGACACAACAATAAATAACGAAGCTAATGTTTGCCTAACACTAGATAGCTGATAAAAGAAAATATACGGATTAACTAACAAAATAAAAATGCTGAAAAAATACTCTCTTCGTTTCAAATTTTTAACAATTAATTGATATACGACTAATAAATATATTAAACTCGTTAAAGCAATAAAAACATAGTAGTTTCAGGTTAACTTAATTAACATCACGAGTATTGGATCATTTTCAAACCATGAAAATCGTCCTTCTATTAAATTGTTAAAGTGTAATCTATTCAAAAAATAATCATTTCCAAAATCATACCTTAATGCCATAAAAAGAAACAAAATTAGAAAAGACATAAGCATAAAATGCTTGTTTTCTTTGCTCATAGACGCAAGGAGCGTAAATAATAAAACAATTCCTATTATAAAATGGTGCATTTTTACACTTCCAATCAAAACAAAGGATGGTTAAGGAAATCTTACCTACAAATAATAGCAGATCATTAGGTCCTTAATCGATATAAGATATAATCTAACCCCGACCAAAATCATCATCAAACCTGACAATGTCATCTTCTTCTAGATACTGGCCCATCTGAACTTCTATGATTTCAAGGGGAACTTTCCCTGGGTTTTCTAAACGGTGTTTTTGACCTTCTTTAAAGAAGACACTTTCACCTGAGTGAACAAAGATGACTTGATCGTCAATCGTGACTTTAGCAGTCCCTCTGACAACCACCCAGTGTTCACGGCGGTGGTGGTGCAGTTGATAGCTGAGTTTCTTCCCAGGATGCACCGTGATGCGTTTAATCTTAAAGGTGTCTTTCTCTTCTTCTAACACTATATAGTGTCCCCAAGGACGGTAGTCTTGAACGCTGTACTCGGTGCGTAAATCCCCTTGGGCTTTGAGTGTTTCGACGACGTCTTTGACGTGTTGGGTTTGGTCTTTCTTCGCAATAAGCAGCGCATCGCGCTGATCGATGATGACCAAATCTTCGACCCCTATCGTCGCCACGATTTTTCCTTTGGGGGCTTGAATCAAGGTGTTCTTCGTCTCCATTAAAATGTGTTCGGGTTGGGCAATGTTTTGGTGTTCATCGGCCTTAAACACATCATAAAACGCTTCAAAACTGCCTAAATCATTCCACCCAATCAACGCGGGCACAACCGCCACATTGGTCGATTTTTCCATTAACCCATAATCAATCGAGACTTTGGTGTCAATCTTCGGGAAGGCTTCGTTTAGGGTGGTAGTCTCTTCAAAGGCTTGAGCGATCTTTGGCACGTGGGTAAGGACTTCCTGTTTAAAGAGCTCACTAGAAAACATAAAAATGCCCGCATTCCAATAGTAGCCCTCTTCAATGTAGCTTTTCGCTTGTTCGAGTTGGGGTTTTTCTTTAAAGGATGACACCACATACCCAGGCGCAGCGTCTTTGCCTGGCGCAATGTAACCATAGCCTGTGTGTGGATAGGTGGGCTTAATGCCAAAAGTGATGATGTGACTTTGTGCTAGGGCCTCGGCTGATTGAATCAAGGTCGCAAAGTCTTCCGGCGCTTCAATGATGTGATCACTCGGAAACACCACCACGGTGTCATGACCTTTTTTCATGAGTTCATGCACGCCCGCGTAAATCGCAGGGAGGGTGTTTTTGGCTTCTGGCTCAACAAGGATCTGGTCTTCTGGATAAGCATAGCCCATCTCTTCCACCGCACCCATGACTAAAAACTTGTAATGGGCATTGGTGACCACATAGATGTCATAAAGCGACGACAACAAAAGACTCCGTTTAAACGTCTCTTGAAACAGTGATGTCGCTTGTCCTTCAAGTTTAATGAATTGTTTTGGATAACGCTCACGGCTCAAAGGCCACAGTCTAGAGCCACTGCCTCCGGCTAAAATAATCGTTTTCATCGTTTAGAACCCTCCTGTTCGAGATACCATGCATACACTCGTTGGATCCCTTCTTCAAGGGTGGTTTGTGCTTTCCAACCGGTGGCTTCAATCTTTGACACATCGAGCCATTTGCGCGGCGTGCCATCGGGCTTAGAAATGTCGTGCGTGATGACACCTTGAAATCCAACAATATTTTGAATGAGGTGCGCTAAGTCTTTAATGGCGATGTCTTCACCGGTGCCGACATTGAGATGGCCCTCATCACTGTAGTGATGCATTAAGTGTACACACGCATCGGCTAAATCATCGACGTATAAGAACTCCCGTTTAGGGGTTCCACTGCCCCACATCACTACTTCTTTAGCCTGAGCTTCTTTTGCTTCATGAAATTTACGCAACAAGGCCGGTAGGACATGAGAGCTGTTTAAATCAAAGTTGTCGTTGATGCCATAAAGATTCGTAGGCATCGCACTGATGAAGTCACAACCATACTGACGACGATAAAACTTACACAGCTCAATCCCCGTGATTTTTGCGATGGCGTAGGCTTCATTGGTGGGTTCTAATGCTCCGCTTAAGAGGGCTTCTTCTTGAATTGGTTGATCAGCGTATTTAGGATAAATACAAGAAGACCCCAAAAACAATAGTTTTTTTACCTTATAAAGATAACTCGCATGAATGATGTTGGCTTCAATCATGAGGTTATCGTAGATGAACTGTGCGGGATAGGTATCGTTTGCTAAAATCCCGCCGACTTTCGCCGCGGCTAAAAAGACATAGTCTGGTTGTTCTTGTTCAAAGAATCGTTCAACCTCTGCTTGTCGACGAAGATCGAGTTCTTTAGAACTTCTGAGTAAGAGGTTAGGATACCCTTCTTCTTGAAGTTTTCGAACGATCGCAGAACCGACCATCCCGTTATGGCCTGCGACGTAGATTTTGGCGTGTTTATCCATATCTATGCCTTACTCAAACTCACGGCGAATGCGTTCTTCGCGTTCGACCAGCTTGATGTCACTTTGGACCATTTTCTTCACCAACGTCTCAAACGGGGTTTGGGTGGGGTTCCACCCAAGGATGGTTTTCGCTTTGGTTGGGTCACCTAAGAGAAGCTCCACTTCGGTGGGTCTAAAGTAACGCGGATCCACTTCGACTAAGACTTTCCCAGATGCAACGTCAATCCCTTTTTCATCGACGCCTTCACCTTCAAACTTAAGGGTGATGCCTGCTTCTTTAAAGGCCAGTTCCACAAACTCTCTCACCGTGTGTGTTTCACCAGTCGCAATGACAAAGTCTTCGGGTGTGTGATGTTGTAACATCAACCACATACACTCCACATAATCTTTCGCATAGCCCCAGTCTCGTTTAGCATTCATGTTGCCTAAATAGAGTTTTTCCTGGGTGCCTTTTTTGATTCTGGCGACTGCGAGGGTGATTTTACGTGTCACAAACGTTTCGCCGCGTCGTTCTGATTCATGATTGAATAAAATCCCGTTGACCGCAAACATCCCATACGCTTCACGGTAGTTTTTGGTGATCCAGTAAGCGTAAAGTTTCGCCACGCCATAAGGGCTTCTTGGGTAAAACGGGGTCGTTTCACTTTG
>SKFS01000106.1 GCA_007117885.1 Candidatus Izemoplasma sp. | reverse complement strand
CTATCAGTTTTTTGTTTTTTTTTCAACCGGTTTCGTCGGTCTTTCTGGACGGGGTAATGTTGCTTGATGCGATAAATCAATGCGTCCACGGTCATCGATGCCAATCACTTTAACGGCAAGTTTTTGACCAAGTTTTACGACGTCTTCAACCCGGTTCACCCTGTCGTGGGACAGCTTGGAAATATGGCATAAACCATCGGTGCCTTTCCAAAGTTCAACAAAGCAACCAAATTTCTCAATGCGAACCACTTTTCCTTCATAAATCTCTCCAACCTTAGCCACTCTTACGATATCTTCAATACGTTTAATGGCTTTATCGATGGGAGGCAACTCCGTATGCATAATCGTTACGCGACCATCTTGTTCAATATCAATTTTGACATCGTCACAATCATCAATAATCTGCGAGATAATTTTACCACCAGGGCCAATCACATCACGGATTTTTTCAGGATCGATAACCATAATCTTAACTTTAGGCGCGTATTTTGAGACTTCAGGACGTGGTGCTTCTAAAGCTTCAAGCATGTTGTCTAAAATAATTAGACGGCCTTTACGTGCCTGTTCAAGGGCTTCTTTTAATATTTCTTTCGTCAAACCTTTCAGTTTAATATCCATTTGAAGTGCGGTGATGCCCTCTTTTGTTCCAGCGACTTTAAAGTCCATATCACCGAGATGATCTTCTAAACCTTGGATATCGGTTAAAACACGTTGAACTGAACCCTCGCTAATAAGACCCATTGCAATGCCTGCAACAGGGGCAGAAATCGGGACACCCGCTGCCATTAAACTTAAACATCCAGCACAGATACTCGCTTGAGAGGTTGAACCGTTACTCTCGAGGATTTCTGAGACGATCCGCACAGTATAGGGAAAGTCTTCTTCATTTGGCATCACTTGTGCTAAGGCTCTTTCACCGAGAGCACCGTGACCAATTTCACGACGACCAGGTGGTCCGTAGCGACCTGTTTCACCGACACTGTAGGGAGGGAAGTTATAATGCAGCATAAAACGTTTATTATCAGTCTCGCCTAAGCCATCAATAATTTGATGTTCACCGAGAGCCCCTAATGTCGTAATACTAAGTGCTTGAGTTTGTCCCCGCGTAAACAAAGCACTTCCATGGGTTAACTCAAAAATATCAACCTTCGATTCTAGTTCGCGAATTTCATCGAGTGCACGGCCATCTGGACGGACTTTATCTTCAATGATTAAACGTCGAACTTCTTCTTTAATGATGGTATCCATTAAGCGATTCGATTCTTTTAGTTTCTTTTTAAGGTCATCTTTATCTAAACCAGTAAAAATGGCTTCAAGTGCTTCCTGAACACCTTCCTTAATGACTTTTACACGATCACTTCGTGCAGAACGATCATGATCTTGTGCCGCTTCAATCAAGGCAGTTTTTGCATTTTTTTCAATGTACTCAACAATTGTTTGGTCCGGGTTTTCAGGGACAAAAACAAGCTTTTCTTGACCAAGATCGGCAACAATACGTTCTTGGAACTCAACAAGTTTTTTAATCCAACTATGCCCAAACATAATCGCTTCTAACATGTCTTCTTCACTGACTTGTTTGGCACCGGCTTCAACCATATTAATGGCATCTTTCGTACCCGCAACAATCAAGTCAATGTCTGAGATTTCTAGTTCTTCTTCTGTGGGATTAACAATAAAATCACCGTTAACACGTCCTACAACGACACCGGCAATCGGTCCTTCGAAAGGCATTGGGCTTAAACTTAAACTCAAACTGCTTCCGAGCATGGCAGTCATTGGTGGTGAGCAGTCAGTATCACCACTCATGACAGTGTTGATAATCTGAATATCGTGCTTGAATCCATCTGGAAACAAAGGACGAATTGGACGGTCAATTAGTCGTGCCGTCAATGTTTCAGTTTCTGAAGGTCTTCCTTCTCTTTTGAAAAATCCCCCCGGGATTTTCCCAGCCGCATAGAGCTTTTCCGTATACATGACCATCAATGGAAAGAAATCTAAATCAGATGGTTCTTTTGAGCCTTGCGTAATACTTAAGACTGCAGTTTTATCATAACGTACCACCACTGCAGACATCGCTTGCTTTGCGAGTTCACCAATCTCAACGACAAGATTCCGCCCATTAAAGTCAAATGTATAAACTTTGGCTTTTGTCATTTTCTTATTTCCTCTTTTCTCTTCTCTTATATTTTCTACAATTAATTATAATACCATAAATAAGTGGATAAGTATAGTTATATCCAAAAGAAAATGCAGACTATGTCTGCATTAAAACATCGTTTGAATGTTTTGAATAAAGCGAGTGATAAAGCGAATTCCTATGCCCGCGCCTAGCACTAATAGTATTAGCCAAAACCAAATATAACTCTTCAATGTTGGATTGGTTGACGGGCTTATAATGAGTAAAATAATAATGATAATATTAATAATTGGTATGATCATCAAAAGATGAAAAAGTAACCAATCAATAACGTTTAACTGACGCTTTGCAAACATTTCCTTTTCCCCCTATTTTCGCAATATACCGTGACCACCATAGATCGGTCGTATATCGTTAATCGTAATCACAACATCTTTTTGAAAGGACTTAATGAGTTCGATAGTATCGTTAATCTTCCGTCGTGGCACATGCATGTATAGCACCTCTTTTCGATCATCTTTACCGTAAGCATCCATCACTGTGACCGCTAAGTTCATCGACCGGAGTTCATCAGCAAGCTTTTTGCCGTGGATTTTCTTTACGATCGCTTCAATTTTCACATTACCTAAAGCCAGTTTGCTTTCGAGCCAACTCCCAGTGAAGTTTCCTACAGCGAAAGCAAGGGCATAGACAACAATTTGAATGGGATCTTCAGCGATATTCGTGAGCACAACCGCAACAACAATAACCCAAATAACCACTTCAAAAAAGCCAATCACCGCACCGATAAGTCGGTGCCCTTTAGTGATTAAAACAATCCGTAAAACAGCCAAGGATACTTCAAATATTTTCACAAAGAATATAAAGAAATAGACAAGGAGTACTGGCAATGTGTTAAGCCATTCCGCCATGATTAACCCTCTTTTCTAGTGTGAACACATTTGCCATCGATCAATACTGTATCGGCTCGTGTCATAATATCAAACAGTGGCCCGTCCCAAATGACGATATCCGCATCTTTACCCACTTCTATCGAACCCACGCGGTCATCAATGCCGTTTATTTTTGCAGCATCAATGGTTAGCGCACTTAACGCACGTTCAGGATCTAAACCCTCTTTAACAAATAACGCAGCTTGAACGAGCGTTGTATCGAGTGTGACAATGGGATGATCTGTCATAATCGCAAAAGGAACTTGGTAGTCATCAAGTATTTTAGCACTTTTAAAGGAACGATGAATCAACTCATACTTTGATGAATAGCCCAATGTTGGGCCTAAAATCATTGGCAAGCCACTTTCTTTAACTGCCTCTGGGATCAAGTATGCTTCGGTCGCGTGATCGATTGAAGCATCGAGATTAAACTCTTTAGCAATACGAATCGCGGTCATAATGTCATCACTACGGTGTGCATGAATTTTGACTTTCATGCCTTCAAAGACACGCATTAAACTATGAAGTTTCATATCAAATGCAGGTTTTTTCGCGTCTTCTTCACCATTTTGAAACGCTTTGAGTTCGTCGTAATAATCACGCGCTTTCGTTAACCACTCGCGCATGATTGCGGCGCTAGCCATTCGTGTTGAAGGGGCTTTCTTTTGCGCGGAATATACTCTTTTCGGGTTTTCTCCAAGCGCCATTTTCATACATACTTCTTCTTTAAAGACCATATCATCGACCGTTTTTCCCACTGTTTTTAAGGCGGCAAATGTGCCGCCAATCACATTGGCACTTCCCGGTCCTGTAACAACACTTGTTACACCACTTTTGGCTGTGTAGCTAAACGCTCTATCATGAGGAAAAATCGCGTCGAGTCCTCGTAATTCTGGATACACTGGATGGGTCATTTCGTTTGTATCATTGCCTTCAAACTGGATACCTTCTTCCATAATCCCGATATGGCAATGGGGATCGACTAAACCCGGTGTGACTATCTTTCCTTGAGCGTCAATGATTGTATAATCACGATACCTTGTTTTATCTAAGTCGGTACCAACGGCTTCAATTTTACCCTCCTTAATGGCAATAAATCCTGTTTCATTTTGAATGTCTGACATCGTTTTTAACAAGGCGTTTATAATTAGTATCATGCTTCTTCCTCCCGTATTTTCTTAAGCTCTTCTTGATTGAGTTGTATTTTTTCATTGTAGAGTTCTTTAAGGTAAATGATCGATGTTTTAATCGTACCGGTAATTGGGATGGCTAAAATCAAGCCAACGATGCCAAATAAATAGGTGAAAAACACAAACGCTGAAAGAATCAATAATGGATGGATTTTCGTTTCTCGACCCATAATCAATGGCTGAGCCACATTGTTTTGTATCATCTGTCCGACAATGTTAATAATTAAAATAGCGAGCGGTGCAAACTGACCAAACATGAGTGTGTCGGTGTTGGTCAAACTATAAAGCACCGGTAGGATAATCGCAATAAACGGGCCAACATAAGGAATGATATCAAAAAATCCTAGCATAAATCCAAAGAGAATGCTGCGCTCTTTAAAGCCAAGAATGAAAAAGATAATGGTAAAGAAAATGGCCATTACAAACATGGTAATGAAACGACCATTGAAGTATTCTTCAACGACGCGATTTGCCCGTTTTGTAAGTTCAATCGCATGACCACGAACTTTTTTCGGAAAAACAATCATAATATTCTCATAGATTTTTGTCCGTTCATACAAAATGAAAAACAAGAAAACGGGAATTAATACAACGGTAATAATGACCGTTGTAATACTTTGAAAAATCGACAATAAATCTAAGGTAATCTTATCCGATTCGGTAATGCGTACGTTTTCTTGAATCCAGTTATAGACACTGCCAAAATACGGTGATTCCTCAAAGAAATCATCAATAAAACGCACAACATTCGGCCAATCATTTTCGATAAACGCGACGGCTTGTTCATAAATTAATGTCCCAGCAAAACGGAGAAATAGAACCATTAAGATGGCGGTTCCAGAAAAAACAATGACAATATTTATTACGCGGTACTTTACGCGCATACGCTTTTCGAGTAACTTAAATACGGGTGCCATTAAGTAGCTAATGAACAAGGCAATCGAAAAGGGTAAGACGATAGCGATAAAAGCACTCATAAATAGACTAATAGCATTACCAAAGACTTCTCTAATTAAGTAAAGCGCTAGGAGTCCTAAGACAATGATCGCCATATTGATCAACAGTGAAAGACGTTTTTCTTTTTTACTCATCGTGGTACCTCCTTAAAACTTTCCTCTTTATTATATAGTATTTAAACGCGTATTAAAAGCGATTAAAATGAAAAATAAGCGCATTTTGCGCTTATTTTATCGTCTTAATCCGAGTTTCTTTACAAGTGTTTGATAACGTTGAACATCTTGTTTTGCTAAGTATTTCATGAGGTTCCGGCGGTGGCCAACTTTTTTCATTAAACCACGGCGTGAATGATGATCGTGTTTATGCACTTTTAAGTGCTCATTTAACTCTCTAATTTCTTTCGTAAGAATCGCAACTTGAACTTCTGGTGAACCCGTGTCGCCCTCTTTTAAACGAAATTCTTCAACTAAAGCTTGTTTCTCTTGTTTGGTTAAAGCCATTGTATTTCCTCCTTTTTTTAGTCTTACCTAAATCTTAGTGAACCGTTGGAGTTTCGGTTGACCATGAAATAGGCGCGGGTATTATTATAGCACAGATTTGCAATTATGCAAGAAAAATTCATCACTTTCAAAAAAACGAATCGCTGCCGTTTCATCGCGCTTAATTTGATCGATAAGCGCTTGTTTTGAGTGAAAGGACATTTCGTTACGCAAGCGCTTGACGAACATCATTTCAATGCACTCCCCATAGATGTCTTCATCAAAATCAAGAATATAACTCTCGGTGCTTAATCCTCTATACTCATTCAGTGTAGGATTGTAGCCAATCGTACTTAATGAGGGATGCCATTGATTTTTGACTTTTGTGTAGCTAA
Organism: Candidatus Izemoplasma sp.; assembly: GCA_007117885.1. Taxonomy (GTDB): domain Bacteria; phylum Bacillota_I; class Bacilli_A; order Izemoplasmatales; family Izemoplasmataceae; genus CSBR16-104. The sequence goes on along the minus strand of SKFS01000106.1, from coordinate 13,980 downwards.
TATACACCCCTTGACGTGGTACAAGGTACCCATCGGGATTAATATTAGCGGTTGGATAACCAATTTCACGACCTTTCTTTTGACCGTGGATGACTTCGCCTTTAATTGAGTATTTTCGACCTAAGGTTTCTTCAATCGGTTCGACTTGGCCACTCATAATCAAATCGCGGATATGCGTACTGCCAATCTTATAGCCTTGATGGCGCATTTCTTCAACGACGATGGTTTTAAACTGCTTTGCGGCCATCAAAGTATGCACGTTACCACTCGCACGTGAGCCGAATTTAAAATCAAAACCACAGACTAATGTTTCGAGTCCTTGAAGATAATAGTCAATAAAGGCATCGGGTTTCAGTTGAGCTTTTTCTTTATCAAAACGAATGATATAAAGATAATCTAAAGCAAACTTTTTAAGCTCTTCTACTTTTCGTTGATACGGTGTTATATAGCGATAATCGAGATCAAACAGAACACTTTTAGGGTGAACATCGAAGGTGATGACAGCCCGTTTCATTTTTTTTGCATCGGCAATATCAATCATCGTTGTAATGAGTTTTTGATGGGCTTTGTGAACACCATCAAAAAAACCGATTGCAGCAACGGTGTTCGGTGCGATTTTATGTCCATTCAACTCTAGTATTTTCATAATTAACCTCTTATATAAATACATTCTTCGCTTTATATCGATGATCTTTACGTTCATAGATGGCGATGAGCTGCCCATTTTCATCGATACATTGAAGACGTTCTGCGTGGTGATTAAGTGTCATTTTTTGACCATGACGGATGGCGTCTTTTTCTTTGTTTGATACGATGTACTTAGGCATGTCTTTTAGTGCATGATGCATTGGAATAAGGGCATCGGTGATTGTTTCGCTTAAGTTAACGGCGTCTTCGATGGTAAAAGCGCCAGCTTGAGTGCGATGGATCATCGCCGTGTGACCAACGGTGTTCAATGCACTCGCAATATCACTGGCTAAGACACGAATGTATAGGCCTTTTGATGCGAAGACGTCACAATCAACATCCACGGCTTTTTCTTGAGAAACAAAATCACTGATTCTTTTTAAGTCGAAAATCTGAATGTAGCGCGCATCAAGTTTAGGTATCGTTTCATTATTTCGTGCATACTGGTAGAGTTTTTTTCCCTTGACTTTAACGGCTGAGTACGCCGGAGGAACTTGATTATAATCGCCGATAAAGCGGGTTAAGATGTCATCAAAGTCTGTGATGTTCTCTAGCGGTTTTTCGTCGATTATTTTCCCAGTATGGTCTAACGTATCGGTGGTTTGTCCTAAACGTAAGGTGAACCGGTAACGTTTGACATCTTGATTCAAATAATGCAGTAATTTCGTGCCTTTATTGATACCTAACACTAAAACACCACTCGCCTCAGGATCAAGGGTCCCAGAATGGCCGACTTTTTTTGTGTTAAATACTTTTCGTACATAGTTAACGCATTGGTGACTTGTCAACCCAAGCGGTTTATTGATTACTAAAATCCCATCCATTTGCCTCACCGTATTTATTATACACTATCTTGTAGAGAAACTAAAATAAACAGAAAAAAAAGCCGTTTAGGCTTTAGTTTATGCGTTTTTTACCCAGTTGACAAGTGCATCTTTAGGCATAAATCCTGCTTTTTGTGCGACGACAGTTCCTTCTTTTAAAACAAACAATGCTGGAATTCCTTGAACACCGTATTGTTGAGCTAAACCGATGTTTTCATCGACGTTCACTTTAACAACCTTGATCTCGGGATTTTCGCTCGCGACTTGTTCTAATACTGGACCAATCATTTTACATGGGCCACACCAATCGGCATAAAAGTCAAGCAATACAAGTGCTTCATCTTTTACCGTTTCTTCTAAATTTTTACTATCTGCATAGATAACTTCTGACATTCCATATCCTCCTTAAACTTTATACACGGTCATTATACTAGCAATCCATCTTAATTACAATAGAAGTGCTTAATTATGAAGATTATTTTTTTCTTCAAAATAGACGATGGTCACCCCTTGACCCCCTTCGTTACCTTCACCGTCACGGTGGCGGGCAATATAGGGGGAGTTTTGCACGTGTTGCTTTACCATTTTACGCACTGCGAGTGTGCCAAACCCATGAATGATTGAGGCAAAAGGCATCCCGCTCACAGCACAGTCATCGAGGTATTTAACCAATGCTTCCTCTGCTTCATGAACTCTCATTCCCCGAAGATCAAGCGTTGAAGAGACGCTTTTCTTCTCAGGCATCTTCGCTTTAGGTGTGGTTTTTTTCGGTGTTTGCTTTTCGGCGATTTCAAACTCTTGTTCTTTGAAAACACTTGTTAGCCGACCCATTTGTACTTCCCATTGTTTACCTTTTAGCTTTTTCACAAGTTCGCCATAACGGTTAAACTTCGTAATATATACTGTGTCGTTCACGCGGTACTCATGCGTAGTATGGGTCGTTTCTGTTTCTTCTTTATCAGCGAGGGTTCTTACTTGGTATTTAAGTTCAGCGAGTTCATGTTCTTTAAAAGATTTAGTTTTGAGCGTTTCAAGTTCACGAATCAGGAGTTGGGCTTCCTTTTTTAGTTCGCTTAAAATGCGCTGATTTTCTAGCATGAGTTTTTCTTTTAGGGTGGTCTTCTCTTTTTCTAAGGCTTTTTTTAATGACTCAACTTCTTGATTTTTAGAGCGGTGATCTTTTAATAACGCTTCATACTCAAGAATCATCGCATCGAGTCGTTGACTTTCTCTACGGACATTTTGAATAAGATCACTGATTTCATTTTTTGAAGTCAACACTTGATTTTTAGCTTCCTCGATAATGTCCTTTTTTAACCCTAAGCGTTCACTGATTAAAAAGGCATGAGATTCACCCGGTGTTCTAAGCAATAATCGATAAGTTGGTTTTAGCGTTTTTTCGTCAAACTCAACACTAGCATTCACGATTGAGGGTTTAGTGTAGGCGTAAGCTTTCAGTTCTGGGTAATGGGTGGTCGCGACAACATGCAGGTTATACTTATCCAAGTAGTTAAGAATGCTCATTGCTAAACTTGAACCTTCTTTTGGGTCAGTGCCGCTACCGAGTTCGTCAAGAAGAATTAAGCTGTTGTCTTCAAGTGTATGGATAATCTTGACAATATTGTTCATATGTGAAGAAAACGTTGATAACGATTGCTCAATACTTTGCTCATCGCCAATATCAGCACGAATTTGACGATAAATACGCGCGTGTGAGTTGGGTAACACGGGGATAAGAAGACCACTTTGAACCATTAGACTTAATAGACCAATCGTTTTTAACGTTACGGTTTTTCCACCAGTGTTTGACCCGGTAATCACCATTGTCTTAACTCCCTCATCAAAACGGATGGTGTTGGCGATGACCTCTTCTTGAGCAATGAGTGGATGTCTCGCTTGAATGAAATTAAGTTGGTTTGAAAGGGTTGGCTTCACGGCTTCAATGCCATGGCAGTATTTTGCTTTAGCAAATAATCCATCAAGGGTTCCAAGGATGGTGGCGTTATGCTTTAAGTAATCATGATTCTCGCCGACCAGTTCGGTTAAAACATAGAGTAGACGTTCGATTTCATGCTTTTCGTCGGCTTCTAAACGGAGGCGTTTATTGGTAAGATCACGGATAGCATCGGGTTCAATATACGCTGTTTCACCGCTGTTTGAGTAATCCAAAATCGTGCCTTTAACCGTGTTTTTATCCGCGATTTTTACAGGAATGACGTAGCGATCATAGCGCATGGTGATCAACGATTCAGTTAGTTTTTTTTGTTCTTTTCGCAAAATTTCATCGAGGGTCACTTTAATCCGTTTTTCGATGTTTGATAACGATTGGCGAATGGTTTTTAAGGTGTTTGATGCCGTCGATAAAACCTCACCTTGTTCATTCATAATGGTTTCAATGGATGACTTTAAATCACTGCAAACTTCAAGTTCTTGGGCATAACTCTCAAGCGATACTGGTTTTTCGAGCAGTTCACTTAAGCGCGACATTTCACGCTTAATGCGTTTGGTTGATATAATGTGGTAGTAAATATCTAAAAATTGGCCAATGCTTAAAACACCATGGATTTTTGCCCGTGATAACGCGGGACGAATATCAGCGATTTGATTAAAGGAGGGTTCGATGCGATGCTCGATATATTTCACCGCTTCTTCGACTTCGTTCAGCATGGTTTCAATCGTCGCTTTTTCTGTGATAGGGGATAACTTCTCAACGTGTTCTTTCCCTTGCACTGTCAATGCATACGGTAGAATCCGAGCAATAATTTTAGGAAACTCTAAAGTTTTTAAATCAAAGGTCATAATAACAACTCCTGTCGATACTATTTTACCTTATTTCATGCTAAAATAAAGAGAAGGATGTGAAAAAGATGAACTTTGTGCTAGAACTGACTGAGCAGCAAATTGAAGCGTTGATGGAAACCTATCAAAATAATGCTTTACCTGTTAAAGAGACGTTTATTTTGGGAAGATTTAAAATACAAGGTGTCAATATAACCGTCTACCGTTCTGGTAAAGTGATGTTTCAAGGTGAGCACGCTGAAGAGGCCTATCTCTTTTGGCAAGATACTTTTAAGTTGGGGCCCTCAAACACAAACAGGAAAAAATCTCTTCCCTTTTACTTTCCTTCAATTGGTAGTGATGAGTCTGGCAGTGGTGATTATTTTGGTCCACTCGTTGCTGCAGCGGTTCTCATCACTGAAAAAGATCATGAGTTTTTAGCTCAACTAACGATTCAAGACTCAAAAACGTTAAACGATCAAGTAATCAAAGAAATCGCACCTAAACTGATTGCACGGTTAAAATACAGTTTAAACATTTTACCGAATGAAAAGTATAATGCACTTATAGAAGAAGGGTATAATTTAAATAAGCTTAAAGCGTATCTTCACGCGCAATGTCATAAAACGTTATTACAAAAAATTCCCAAATCGTATCCCATTGTGATTGATCAGTTTTGTACAAAAACTCACTATAAAAAGTATTTGAGTGAGTTTGATGATGCTGTGATTCCTGATTATTTCTATACTAAGGCAGAGAGTCAGTTTGCCAGTGTAGCTGTAGCGAGTATTATCGCTCGGTATGTTTTTCTTAAACAACTTGAAAATCTTGGGGTCGCATTGAACGTTACGCTTGAAAAAGGGGCATCAAACCGTGTTGATAATCAGGCGAAAAGACTTGTCAGTGCGTATGGGAATGATGTTTTAAACACCATTGCTAAAAAACATTTTAAGAACACCAAAAAAGTGATCAACCAATCATGATCACTTTTTTTATGGCTTTAAGGCATCTTCTAGCGCTTTTAAGTAGGCAATGCTTGATACGGTTCCACCGCTTATCACATCAACTTCATTCAAATTAGATGCTTGTTTTACTCGTTCAAAGAGCACAGTTTGCAAAACTAAATCGGCAAAACGCATGTCTTCAATAACTGTAATATCGATAACTTCACCATCAATAAGTGTCACCTCAATCGTATTTTGCCAACGTCCTTGATGATAGTGACCGCGATACGTGCCATCTTCAATGAAGCGAAAATCAATCGCTTCAATCGTTTCACTGCGAACGGTTTTTTGTCCGATCATTAAGTACCCTAAAAAAGACCCAACAACAATTACGATTAAACAGAAAAAGATGAGTAAACTTTTAACGATACGTGGCATTATGAGAGCACCTTAATCAAGCTCTCGATAGCCTCTTGATTGAGGCTTGGTAAGGTTTCTGAAGCCGAATGTTTTTGCTTATGTTTAGAAACCATTTTTAAGAGTACTCTAGGAAAGAAAGAGAGTTTCTCAAAACGGAATTCACCGCCACAGTAGACGATTTTCTTTATGTGATGATAGAGAGTTAAATCAACTTTTGAAAGCTCAAAGAGCGCTTGATAATCAGTGGGTTCTTCGCCACCGACAGTATATAGATAGAGTTCTTTGTTGATGAGTTTATCAGCATTTTGCTTAAGATATTTCTTGATTTTACTTGGAAACATCCCAATATAAACAGGCGTTCCGACAATAATGCGTTGATAATCATTCAACGTTGATGTTGGTTGCGATTTGATATCATAGACATCCATTGTAATGGCGTTTTGGATTTGATTCATGACGTCTCTTGTGACACCGGTTTTGCTATAATATATCCCAAGTGTTTTCATCGTTATTTCCGGTACTTACTGATGCGGCGCATCGTAATCACTGTTTTATCTGCGTCGTCTAAAACATCAATGTCATCAATCAATAAACTAGCAATTTCAAGTTCACTTGTCTCATCGATGTCACCAACGAGTTCCCAACCATAGGTTTCAACTTCAATTTCCCGTTCGCGTGATACTTTTTCGACCATTTTCTCAATCATCTCTTTGTTTTTCGGTGTTTTGAAGCTCGCTGTAAACTGGGTAACGTCTTTAGATCGTTCTGTGCGCAAAGTAAAGTCGTTGATATTGTGAATTAAAAAATACAAACTGAGTTCGCGAAGTATTTTTGTGATGATTTTGATTTCTTGTGTGCTCATTAGCTATCCTCCTGAAATTTTTCTTTCCGTAAAAATTCGAAGAATGGTACAAGTAAAGCGGCAACAAAGCCCGCAGCAAAACCATTATTGTAAAGATCAAAGCCCCCTTGAAAGGTGTAGGTATAAGGGGTGATAGAAATATGGATAAATCCTGCAAAAATACCGATGAGTATACCGAATCGTCCGGCAATGGGTGCCACTGCGGTAACAAATAAAACGGCAATAGCAAGTCCGACACCCGCATTTCCACCAGTAGTCCACTGAACATAAACAAACCAAACGGAAGCCCCTAGCATGACAGGAATGGAATTTCGAGGATGTTTACCAAAGGCGCCAAACCCCATAACCGTTAAAATACCGCCCATCACTGCCCCGTTAATTTGAATGCCTAAAACGGTAATAAATAGTACCGATATGATTCCCATAACCCCGACGTTCACCATCGAGATATCTCGACCATAATCACGGATAAAATCCGAAACAAGTCGACCCGTACTTCTCATTAATTTAGGGTACTCTGTTAGAACTCGGTAATTGCGGATAAACCCGCTGGCGATAAATATTAACGACATGACAATCGTTAAAATAACAAGTTCGAAATGAAATGCTTCACTTGTTGTAGAGTCAAAGCGGAAAAGATCCTGATCAAATACATTGGTTAGGATCGCCGCATACAACATCGACAATAAACCCATTGCAAAGCCAATATTATAAAGGTTATAACCCTTATGAAAACGAATGGTATGCGCAGAGAGTGCTGGCAAGATAAAGCCGGTGATTATCCCAACGATAATCCCTGCAGGAATTCCAACTGCGAAGGGCCAGCCGCTACCAAAAATTAAGTAACTTACGATGGGTGAGATGCCTGTCGAAAACAAAACCACGATAATAAACGATTTGAATTCTAGCTTTTGGTAACGCGCATGAAAGTATATTCCAAGATAAATGGGGATGGTGTTAAAAATATTTTTACCAAAAAATGAAAAACCAGCAATCGTGAGGAGTCCCGCGAAAATCGGACCTGACATTTTCAGTTTTAAGGCACTGATCATAATGATATTAATTAACATAATCGTCGCCACATTAAACAGTGTTGCGCCGAGGCCACCGATATGTAGGTAATCACTTATAAGAACACTTGGACTTTGTAATATATTGAGATAGCCTTGCCAAATCGTTGGAATATCATCAAAGACAAATGCCATACCAAATAATACGATAAATATTACGAGCATCGTTGCTCGGTTACGCACAAAATCGAGTAGTTTCTGCATGGTCTAACTCCTTGTGTATAGTTTCATGGGATACTTGGAAACAGTATTAGATAAGCATGAATAAAATAAAGTAGGTTGTGAGTAAAACAATATAGCCGATAAAGAGCATGTTTGCGGTTTCAAAAGAAACCATGAACTTGCGCATCGCTTGAACGGGTTTGGCATCTTTACGAACAAGAATATAGTAGGTCAAAAACGCCAATATTAACGTCACTGCATAATCAAAAAACGCACCTAAAGACCACATTTCAATCGCCTTTAAGTCAACTCCGAAAAAGCCTCTGCCTAGTGGAATATAGAAGTTTCCAAGAATGATTAACGCTAAGGATAAAGTGAATAAAACCGTTGTTTGAACCGGGATTTTCATCAAGTAAGAAATTGTTTTTCCACCAAAGAAAATTTGCGACATTTTGACAAACAAAGTCGCTGTCCCAATGTTAGAAACAAACAAAATCCAGTAACGTATATCGGTACTCTCAAACCCGTAGATAATAATACTTTTTGAGATAAAACCATTCAGTAATGGGGCACCGGTAATCGATAGCATGGCAATAATCATCGCAATGCTAACGCCAGGTAAAGTTCTCATGACACCACGGATTTCGGTCACATATTTTGTCTTAAAGACTTTGATAATTACGCCCGCGCCAAGGAACAGCAAGATTTTAAACAAAGCATGATTGAAGATATGTAAAACGCCACCGTTAAAGACATCGGCATTCGCACTGGAAATACCAACCATAATCAAACCCACCTGAGAAATGGTTGAGTAAGCCAACATCTGCTTGATATCGAGTTGGGTAATCGCTAAAACAATCCCAACGATGGCAGTGATTGCACCGATGACAAAGAAAAAGTTGCTATAATCATAGTTTGCAGCGCTATACATATCGTTTAAACGAATAAACAAGTAAAGGCCACCTTTCACGATTAGGCCACTTAGCAGTGCGCTAATATGTGCTTGCGCCGCACCGTGGGCCTTCGGTAACCAAGTAAAGACTGGAAATAATGCCGCTTTAACACTAATGCCTGCAAGCATTAAAACAAAAGCAAAGCGGATCACATTGTAGTCTTTATAAAGAACCATCATTTCGCTCACAGATTGCATGTTAATGGTGCCAAAAACATTGTAGATAAAAATGATTCCAATTAAAAATGCCAGGACACCACTCGTATTTAAAAGCAAGTAATAAAGGGCGGCCCTCAAGACAGAACCACTTTTCTTAAAGGCGATTAAAATCGTCACAATGATCGTTGTTAGTTCGAAGAAAACAAAGAGATTAAATAGGTCATTTGTCTGTAAAAAACCTAGGAAAACCCCTTGTAAATACATGAGGAAAAACAGCATTGTATGATCAGTTTTTCCTTTTTTATAGGTATACAAAAACACCATCCACCAACTAAAAATCGCTAAAAAAACAAACGACATACTCAAATTATCATTGGCTAAACTAATCCCAATACCACGTTCATAGTTTCCAAATGTGAATGTTGTTTCTGCGAAAGTAAGTGGGTTAAAATGATTGAAGTAAACAATCGCTAATACGGTAATAACAGCTTGCGAAAAAAAAGCGAGCCAATGCATATGCTTATGTTTTATCAAGTAAATAAAAATCGAACTCAAGATCGGTATCATAATAATATAGACAGGAAATAGAACCATAGTTAAAACACCTCGTTGTTTTCGCTTACTAGTATCATACACTAAAACACACAATTGGTAAACCATTTATAGCAAAAAAACACCCCTAAAAAGGGATGTTAATCTTTAAACTTTACGAGCAATAAATGAATACTTGAAGCCACCATAAAGACCGTTAGAATCATCCAAAGATCATGCAATCGCGGCTGATTAATGTGCACAGTTTGCAGCGTATCGATGAACAAAATAACTAAAATCGTAACAATCCAGAACACGGATAAAAGCCCATAACCAATGAACAACACTTTCTCATGATGGAACGACAGTTCATAGGCACGCTTTTCTTTAAACACCATGGGCACTATCGATAAGAGTAAGTAACCCAGCGCTATAATCGCAAACGCCGCTACGTATAATGGATAGCGATGGTACAACGTTTGTAGACTAGAACGACTAAAAAACGCCAAGAGATTTGGTTTGGATAAAAGTAAGTGAAAGTGTAGTGTCATCACTGCGAGTAATAAAATCAAGCTAAATCTCAAATACATCCACCGCATAAAACCACCTCAATACGATTTAAAACTTTGTGTCGTCTATACTATCTAAGAAGGCTTTTAAACTAGGAAGAATGGATGCGATGGTGCCACTTTCAAAGGGATTTTTTAAGTTGACGTGCTGCAGCAATTGTAAAAAGGTTTGTGAACCGCCTGCTTGGCATAACTTAAGGTAACTATTCCAAGCACTTTGGTAGTCAACTTGACTTTGGTTCCAATACTGAAAAGCGCAGACTTGTGCAAGGGTATAATCGATGTAATAAAACGGCACAGAAAAGATATGCCCTTGTCTGAACCAAAAGCCCCCGCGTTCAAGAAAAGCATTTCCATCATAATCTTTATAAGGCATATAGGTTTTTTCAAGCGAACGCCACAGCGCTTTACGTTCTGCTGGAGTCATTGAGGGTTGTTCATACACACGATGTTGAAACTCATCCACTGCGACGCCGTAAGGGATAAATTTAAGTGCCCCTTCAATATGAGAAAAGCGGTATTTATCCGTATCTTCTTTAAAAAACGAGTTCATCCATGGCCAAGCAAAAAACTCCATGCTCATCGAATGAATTTCGCACGCTTCAAGTGTTGGCCAAATATACTCTAAAACGTCATAATCACGGCTCATAAATACTTGAAAAGCGTGCCCTGCTTCATGGGTTAAAACATCCACATCGTGGCTTGTACCATTAAAGTTAGCGAAGATAAATGGCGATTGATAATCAAAAATATAGGTGCAGTAACCGCCCCCCGCTTTGCCTTTTTTTGCATCCAAATCCATGAGCTGGCGTTGCTCCATGAAATCAAAAAACGCTTTAGTTTCGGGAGACATTTCATAGTACATGGTCCGTGCCTGATCTACCATCCAGGAACGATCGCCTTTAGGTGTAGGGTTCCCTGATAAAAAGTCAAGCGGCAAGTCATAACTTTTCATTTTCTCTATATTTAATCGTTTTGCTTGCCGTTCAATGAGTGTTTTTACAAGTGGCACTAGGTATTCTTTCACTTGTGACCGATAGTTTGCGACATCGTCGGATGTATAATCTAATCGGCCGAGTTTATCATACGCGAGTTGAACATAATTGTCATACCCTAGTTTTATTGCCATTTGATGACGAAGTTGAACGAGTTGATCATAAATCGTGTCAAGTTTTTCCTCGTTCGCTTCAAAAAATCGGCTAATTTCTTCGGCAGCAGCTTTCCGTATCTGTCGGTCTTTACTCTGTGAAAAAGGCGCCATTTGACTAAGATTTCTTACTTCACCTTCAAAGTCAATTTCTGCGCTAGCTAAAAGTTTTTGGTACTCAAATGTCAGTTTGTTTTCTTTTTTTAAGTCTTCTAAAATTTCATCATTAAAGGTTTTTAAACTTTGTCGCGCTTTATCAAAAAGGAGATTCCCTTTAACTTCTCTTAACTCATTTTCAAAGCGACTTTGAGTCAACGCTTTGTAAAGCCGGTTTTCTAATTGCTCAAAAACAGGACGATGATCGTTAAAAAAGCTTTCTTCTGCATCATAAAAAGAATCTTTTGTGTCGATACTATGACGAATCGATGCAAGGGTAGACATGGTATCGAACTCTCTTCTTATTTCATTCATCACATCAAAGGATGTTAGCGCATCGTCAATCGATTGCGCTTCACTAAATTTCAGCAGCGCTTCATTGAAACGCTCTTCTACTTGCTGCATATTAGGGCGTTGATATGTATAGTCGTTAAATGTTCTCATGATTTCACCTCTGTTATATTCTATCACAGTATCGCTTCTCTTTAGCAAAAAAAAGCCATCAAATTGATGGCAAGTTATTGAACCGATATGTCAAAACTTAAACTTTTCAGGATAGTGAAAATAAAAACCTTGTTGCACGTAGCACTTAAGCTTCTCAAGTTCTTCTTTTTGCGAACGTGTTTCGACGCCTTCTACTATAAGCTGTTTATTTGACATCATGCTTATTTTTTGAATCATGCGCACAATTTCTTGGGTTTTTGAGCGTTCTATCGTTTTGGTAAACAGCTGATCAATTTTAATGACATCGTAGTCAATGCTTTCGAGTAAGCTCAAAGTAGAGTAGGATTTTCCGAAATCATCAAGAGCGATAAGAAATCCTTCTCGCTTGTAGCTCTCAATCGCTTTTAGACAATCTCTATGGTCATTAACAAACGTAGTTTCAGAGATTTCTAAACAGATATAATGAGTAGGTATTGCGTATTTTTCAGTCGTATCAAGCAAGAAAGCTAAAGTGTTTTTTTGCAGAAATGTCTCAGGTGTGAGATTGATCGATAGCGTGGGTTTGGTCTTTGTTTTTAAACAATGTTTTCGATAAAGACGTATAGACTTATCAATCAAATAGTGGTCTAAGCAGCGTAGTTGCTCAGAACTCCTAGCGATTTCAATCAATCTTTCTGGTTCGATGTAGCCTAATGTTGAATCATACCAGCGAGCCAGTTGTTCAATGTATAACGTTTTATTCGTTCTTATGTCGATAATCTTTTGGTAATGAATGTCGATTATATCCTCGGCAATTGCGTTCGATAGTTTTTTACTTAGCAAATACTTGTTTGCGATGGTTTCGCCCTCTATGGTTTGCTTTACTTCCCTTAAAAAATGATGGGTGTTCAATAGATAGCTTAGACAATAACGGTTATGATTAAGCAAATCCAAAAACAAAAACAATGAGAGTAACATAATACTATAGGCAATCAGCGTAAAACGCTGAGTCAATGATTGTTCTAATTGGACAAACACGAAAAAAAGTAGCACAATCGCAACTGTAAAGAAAATGATCACTGTGTTGACTATCGTTGTTTTATTATTCATCTGAACCCCCAAAGTCGTCATCAATTCTATACCTTTTATTCATTAACAAAACTATTTTACTCGAAATCACTGCTTAAAAACAGCGCGGATGTGTCGTAGTTTTGGCAATTTTAAAAAAAAGCAGACTTTTAGGTCTACTTATAGGCAGCGAGTCATCCAATCATGAATAATTATTAGATAAAGTCTTTTTGCAAGTATTTAACAATGAAGAGATTAAAATTAATCTTAAAATCTTTTTCTATTCTCAAGGTAAAGCGTTCAATTTTCTGAGGATTCCCTTCCATATGCAGTGTGCTAAAACACTTAAATAAGCTTTCTTCATACTGGTAGTAATCTTCAAGCGCGTGGTGCGCTAAAGCTTTATAATAATAGAAATTTTCAAATAAGTAATACCTTTTAGCATGCACGCCTCGCTGTAATCCTAAGTCACAAAAATGAAGCACTTGATTAAAATCTTTTAAGATTCCATATGCCTTACTTAAACGCATTAAAATCGTAGAAATAATCATGTCACTGCCACCACTCATAATATTTGTCGGAGTATCAAACAGTTCAGAGAGTTTCTTAAGAACGAGCTGTAGCGGTTTACCTTCTAATAAATCTAGTAGAAAGCTCAAAACTAAAATCTCGATATCTGTAAAGTATTGATTTTTAAGTATTTGAGGAAAATCAATCAGTTGAGAAATCTCAGCAACCGCTTGATTTGGATTAATCTTGTCATTTAAGTATTTATCGGTTATAAGTGCAAAATGAAAATAGACTCGATTTTCTTTCTCAATAATAATATCTTTTTCAATGGTTTTCTTTAAGCTGTGTATTTTATCTTCTTGATGGTTTACGACGGCATTATAAAATGCATCAACTAAACGATCTTGATAGCTTTTTTCACGTTCAAACTCATTGAGTAATTTCTGTCTAGGGATATTTAGACGAACAGCAAACTGTTCTAGTTTTTCAACGGGTATTTCACACTCTCCACTGCGATAACGCTGATATTGTCTTAACGAGCAAACACCCTCAACAAATTTCTCTTGAGAGATTTTTCGTCCATATCTTACTTTTTCTAAATAGTTCGATAGCTCCATAGAATCCATATAATCACCTAAAAGTACGACATATCCGCGCTGTTTTTTATTGGCATTATCGATTAATATATATGTGAAAGGTGGCGAAAAGAATGAAAAAT
>SKFS01000014.1 GCA_007117885.1 Candidatus Izemoplasma sp. | reverse complement strand
GTTTCAGCCCAACAACTATCTGAACGTTTAGTTAACACTTACGCTGAAATCGCCGTCAGTGATCGCGTGATTGATAGCGTGATTAACAATCTCAATCTACCGTACAGTCCTGCCCGTATCCGCAACATGATTACGGTCACCGGTGTTCAAAACACCTCGATTGTGCGCTTACAGATTACCGCAGAAGATCCTGTAGAAGCACAGCTTATTTTAAACGAATTTTTGACCGTCATCGAAAATCTTTCAAATGATCCGACGTTTCGTAATTTAGAACCGATTGATGTTTTAGACCAGGCAAAGCTTCCTTTAGCACCCAGTGGTCCAAACCGACTACTTTATTTAGCCATTGGTTTAGTCCTTGGTGGCATGGTTGGCGTCTTCGCGGTCTTTATGATTGAATTTTTTGATAAGAGTGTTAAAACTGTCGCCGATATTGAACATAAACTCGGCTTAAGAACTCTCGGTATTATTCCTGACTACAATATGGACGCGGAGGTGGTTGAATAATGAAGGAAGCCAATGATCGCACGAATGCAAAACTATTTGTTTCTGGTGAATACCGTGTTATCTCATCGCGTGAACCGCATTCAACCGTTTCAGAACAATACCGTAAACTTAGAACGAACATTGATTACTCGAGTTTTAATGATGAGCTTAAAGTAATTAACTTAACCAGTTCGGTCCCTGGTGAAGGGAAAACCGTCACCGCGCTAAATCTTGCAACGGTCTACAGTCAATCCGAGATTAAAACACTCGTTATTGATATGGATTTACGGAAACCTAAAATTCATCGGGCCTTCAATATTTCCAACTCAATTGGTTTAGCCCAAACTGTCATCAATGATATGGCGTTAGAGAAAACGATTTACAAAGCTTCTGAGTTTTTACACGTGCTTCCTGCAGGGGATAAACTGCCGTTTCCTTCAGAGTTTCTACTAAGTAAAAAGCTCCATGCTTTAATCGAAACATTAAAAGAAAAATACGATAAAATTATTATTGACTGCCCACCGATGACCGCGGTCACCGATGCCAGTATTATCTCGAAGTTTTCAGATGGCACCGCGCTCGTCATCGCCTCACGAAAAACAAGTGCCGATGTCGCCTCAAGCGTTGTCAAAAACTTAAAAGAAAATGGCGCAAACATGATTGGTGCAATTCTTACCCGCGTGCAAAAACGCGACGCGAAATACGCCGCAGGATATTACTACTATTACTCTGAAAATTACGAAGAAGTTAGCGATAAAGACTAAAGAAAAGCGTTTCGGAAAACTCCGAAACGCTATTTTTATGCATCGAGGTCAATTACCTGATCGACGCCTTCTAAAGGACGGTGTGAAATGACTAAACAGGTTTTATTAGCAAACCGTTTAATCTCTTGTAAAATCCCGGCTTCGGTTTCCTTATCCAATGCCGAAGTGATTTCATCAAACAGTAAGATTGGTGCATCTTTTAATAAAGCTCGGGCGATGGCTAAACGCTGTTTTTGGCCTTCAGATAAACCACTTCCTCGTTCACCAAGTATAGTCTCAAATTGATTTTCTAACTTGAGGATATCCTCATACACCCCAGCGATTTTTGTGACGCGAATAAGGTCTTCTTCTGTGACGTTTTCTTGATTGTAAATGAGGTTTTCTTTAACCGTTCCAGAGAAAATCATATGGTCCTGCGGCACGTAACTAAAGTACTGCCTTGTCTCTGCACTGATGGGCACCGTTTTGGATGCCGTGACAAGGTTTAAGGCCCCGTGATTAGGGGGTACAAGCCCTAAAAGTAAGCGAAAGAGCGTCGTTTTTCCCATCCCTGAACGGCCTTTAAGGTGGACAAAGGATGGCACTTCTATTGTAACATTTAAATCGGTAAGGATTGGCTTCTCCTGATATTTAAAGGTCATGCCTTTAATTTCTACTTGTGCGAGTGGTTCGACCACACGTGGGCCTTTTATCGTTTCTTCGGGCTGTTCAATCAACGTCATCATCCGTTCTGTGGAAGCAAGCATACTGTAATACTTAGGAATAAGCATCGATACATTAGTAAACGGCAGTTGAATTTGCCCGACCAGCTGAATAATCGCCACTAAGCTCCCAAACGATAAGGCATCTTGGGTGATTCGGAAAGCCCCAAATACTAAGGCAAATAAATAGCCAAAACCAAAGAATGCACTGAGACCCGTGTTTAAGAACACACTATAACGCGCTTTTTGCATTCGCGCATTAAAATACGCTTCTTGACGTATGTTTGTCTGTGCTTGGGTAAAGTCTTCCGCTTCAAAGCTCTTTATCATGGCGATTTGTTCTAAGCCTTCTTGCATATACGCTCGTAGTGAGGCTTCAGTGTCTTGAACATGGTGGTGTCGACGTTTTAATGGACCTTTAACCAACAAACTTGCGATTAATAATAAGACGCCAACTCCAAGCATCGCTAGCGCGAGTAACGCTTCTAAGAAAAACAGCAATCCGAAGGCAAAACTGAAGCGTAAGATACTAAAGATAAACCGTGGTAAAACCTCAACAATCCCTTCACTCATGGTGGCAATATCACTCGTTAAAACATTCATTAAGGTGCCTGAGTGCGTCGTTTCAAGCACTTGATATTCTTTTCTTAATAGGTGTTTATAAAGCCGGTCCTTTAACTTGCGATCAACGACGCTTTTCGTATAGACTTGCAGGTACTTCTGCACGGCATTAAAACTAACTTGGACCGCCATTACAAGCACGATAAATAAGGTGTAAAGCCAAAACTGTGCAAGATTGTTTTCAACTGCACTGTCAATCACGAGTTTTGAGAGGTAGGCAAAAAGTACAGCGGTTGTACTTAAGACTACGCTTAAAAAAACGAGGCCAAGCATCGGTCGTTTCAAATAGCGGTGATGGCTCAGTAAAAAGCGCAGGGCTTGATTTTTCTTCATGGTGGCCTCCTCATCTTTACTCTATTTTATCATACTCTAAAGAATTGTGAATTAAAGTTTCCTAATCGCTGGGGTGTGCTATAATAAAACCAATCAAACGTGGAGAAAGGATGAGCAAGATGAAAATTAAAAAAGGCTATGAAATGCGTGCCATCGCCGATCAGGTAATCGTCGTACCCCTTGGCAAGGAAGCCTTAAACTTTAATGGTATGATTACTTTAAATGCCAGTGGTAAACTACTTTTTGAAGCCTTACAAAAAGCAACTTCAAAAGACAATTGTGTCGCATTATTGCTTGAACATTATGACATTGATCAGGAAACCGCAGAAAGGGATGTTGAGGCGTTCATCGCAACGCTTGCGCAACACAACCTTCTCGATGACGCCTAAACAATACGTTCTAAGCGAAACGCTCTCCCCTTTGATTAAAGAGGCGTTAGACAACGAACAAGTTGTCATGCTTACCGTCACTGGCCACAGCATGCGTCCTTTTTTAAAACATCAAAAGACAACAGTTAGCTTACAGCGTACACCCTATCAGAAATACGATATTTTACTTTATACCACAAAAGACGATAAACTCGTTTTACACCGCTTAATTAATAATACCAAACCGTTAGTAACTTGTGGCGATGCGTTAATGAACAATGAGCTCGTACATCCTAAACAAGTGCTCGGTAAAGTCATAAAAATTGAGCATAAAAAACGCACGATTACTACAACACAAAAGGGGTACCGCTTTAAAGTAAAACTATGGCTACTTCTTAAACCTTTACGCCCCATTCTTTTAAAACTCTTTGCGAGGATTAAACGATGAACACACACCATAAACAACTCTTTAAAGCCGTGCAATGTGCCCTTGAGGCAACGCCATTTTTAGAAACAATTATCGATCAAAAAACGTTTTTTAAACTCGCCCGTGAAAACGGGGTATCCGGGATGCTTTATCCAGTGTTCAAAGACAGCGATATTAGCGCTGTCTTTAAAGAAGCTTTATACAAAGACTACCTCGCTTATCACCGTCAGGACATTCTCCAAGAAGACGTTGTAAATACCCTTACAGAACTGTTTAATACCAAGGCGATTTCACATATCTTTTTAAAGGGTGTTCACCTTAAAAAGCTCTATCCAGAACCTTACATGCGTTCAATGGGCGATATCGATCTACTGGTAAAAGTATTAGACTATAAAACCGCTCGACAGCACTTAAGCGCCCATGCTTTTACGCTTTGGGCTGAGAGTGAACAACACAGTAACTTTACACACGAAAGCAATATTGAAGTTGAACTACACCCAAAACTTACGCGGGATTTTAATCCCCAGATTGCACGTTTTTTAAAAGACCCTTGGTCGCATTCAACCCAAGCGTCCAAGCAAACCTACACCCTTGAACTAGAGTTTGAACTCATCTATTTGCTTGTCCATACTAAAAGACACATGGAAGATTCAGGCATCGGTTTACGGACGATTCTCGATGTCGGCTTATTTTTAAAACATTACATCAACGTACTAAGCAAAGAGACAATCGATGCTTACTTAGACGAAACTAATTTATCTAAGTTTTTTAATACTCTCGTCTATCTCAATGAACACTATTTCGGCTTAATAACCTTCTCAAACACCCCACTTAAGGAAGAAACCACATTGGCGATTACAGAATTCATCCTCAAATCTGGTGTCCATGGTCACGGTGCTTCGTTCAATCCATTTTTAAGTCGTTTTAGCTCAAAAAGACGTCAA
Organism: Candidatus Izemoplasma sp.; assembly: GCA_007117885.1. Classification (GTDB taxonomy): domain Bacteria; phylum Bacillota_I; class Bacilli_A; order Izemoplasmatales; family Izemoplasmataceae; genus CSBR16-104. The sequence goes on along the minus strand of SKFS01000014.1, from coordinate 1,468 downwards.
GGAAAAGGCAGAATTATTGTAGTCTTAGCGATTCTCTTTCCCTCCTTTACAAGCATGAAGGGCATGTACCCTTGGTTAAAGTTTTTACCCTTCCTATATCCCCTAACGTGGTTAATACGCTGGATCAAACTCGTTTTCTTGAAAACGCGTAGAACGTTCCGAAAAATTAAGAAACTGTTTATCTCTGATACAACCATCGAAACAACGAAAGAGTTGTTTAAAGAAATCGGACTCTGAGCTTTAATCACTGCTTAATAAAGCCGTTCGGCATCATCATCGTTGCCAAACGGCTTATTTTTTATGTTAAAAATTGAAAAAGATGGAACATTTCTTCTCATATTTGATAAAATTTGTGATATTATAAACCTATATGTTTTCCTTATATACAGGAGGTCCCCAAAATATGATTAAAACAAAGCCGCTTTATGAGCCGCCGACAATTGAGATTGTCGTATTTGAAGTTGAAGAGAGTATCGCCTCTAGTGGAGCACCATCGGCGATCGAATCCGAATGGATTTGGGAGTAGGTGATGATGATGAAAAAACTATGGGTGGTATTTTTGTTTGCTTTTGGTATTTTGTCATTAGGTGCAACTATTGTTGAAGTTGAAGCAAGTTCACCAGAGTTCAATGTAAACTTTAGAGCTAGTTTCGATAATGAAAATATCCCAGGTTCTGATTTCCTTAACGAAGATATCGCATATGGCACGCGAATTTCGCATGCCTTTGATGCTGCCGTAGATGGCTACGGCTTTCAGTTTTGGATTATTAACGGTGCTGTACGTCAAGATTTAGAGGTGGATCACCAGTTTGTAGTCACAGGTGAAATGGATATTGTTGCGGTTTTTAGTAAGAACGCTCCTTTAGAACATGCTGTAGTTTTTATGGACTCTAACAGTAAACTGATTCAAACTCAGTATGTATTAAATGAAGGCAATGCAACAGATATTACCGAGGACTTACCGAGTAAACCTGGTTATGTAATTTTAGAGGGTTCAAATAAATGGCTTGGTGGTTCTTTAACTGGAATTACTTCTAGTCGTGTTTTAATCTTGCAATATGGCATCGATACTGAGACAGAGTTTGAGTTAACTGTACATGGTGCTGATGGTAGTGGAGATTACCTATATAACACCGTTGTGACAGTTACCCCTGGTGTAGCCCCGGAAGGTGAGCTATTTAGCCATTGGGAATCTGAGAGTGTTATAGTTAGTTATCAAGAAACGTACTCTTTTACCATGTTAGAAGATTACGAAATCACCGCAATCTTTAGCGCAGAGGTGTTGACGCCTGAGCCGCTTATCACTTTGCGTGGAGACTTAGAAATACGCCTTAATGTACGTTCTTTCTTAGCTCAATTTGAAATACCTGAAGGCTATGAACTGATTGATTATGGGATTTTGACAACAGATAGTGCGAACATTAACGTGCTTCACGCTGACCATAACACTAAGTTCACAGGACGTAAT
>SKFS01000089.1 GCA_007117885.1 Candidatus Izemoplasma sp. | reverse complement strand
CCCTTGGCACTCAAACCACGCGGAGTCTTGCGGTCATTCAGACGGATGAGAAAGTTCGGCGTGTTCGTGAAGAAGCACGCGCGGTTTTAGTCCGTGTTGCCAAAAGTCACTTACGTGTTGGAACTTTTGAATACGCCGCGTATCATCAAGATATAGAAATGTTAAGAACGTTAGTTGAGTATGCGATAAAGCGGCATGATTCTGAGCTTATCGATGATCCTCACCGCGTGACTAAATGGTATTTAGCGGTGGTTAAGAGACAAGCTGAGTTGGTTGCGAAATGGCAAAGTATCGGTTTTGTACACGGGGTAATGAACACCGATAACACGACAATAAGCGGTGAGACCATTGATTACGGACCGTGTGCTTTTATCGATACCTATGATCTTCAAGCGGTGTATAGTTCTATCGATGTTTACGGGCGCTATGCTTTCGGCCAACAACCTTACATTATGTCCTGGAATATCGCTAAATTAGGCGAAGTTATCTTACCATTAATCGATGAAGATAACACTAAAGCATTAAAAAAGGTTCAATCGATTTTAGGTGTATTTGGGCCCCATTTTGAAAATAGCTATTACGCATTAATGGCTAAAAAAATCGGGATAACGTTGTTTAAAGACAAAGATAAAGACCTGATTAATCGACTTTTACGACTGTTAGAAAGCCATAAAGTTGATTACACCTATTTCTTCTATGCATTAACGTATCAAAATACACTCGAAGTTTTTAAGCAGAATGGTTTTGTTCAATGGTTTAAAGATTGGCGCGAACGTCTAACCATCGAAATAGAGCCTTTTGAAACGATGCGTACGCATAATCCTTTGCTTATCCCACGTAATCATCTAGTTAAGGAAGCCCTCGATAATGCAGCATTTAAAAATGATTATCGTTTGTTTAATCAGTTGCTTAAAGCTGTCCAAAATCCTTACACTAAAACGTCTGTGCCCCAACACTTCATCGAACCGCCAAAAAACCAAGTTTCGCATATTACTTACTGTGGAACATAAAAAAAACGCAACGTCGGTTGCGTTTTTTTTTATGAATCTGAACTGGCTAAACTCTTTCTTATTTTTGTCGAAATGAATTCAATGACTAGAACAACCACAATAATTCCCCAAAGTGCTGCAGCGGCATCTTTCCAACGGTAGGCCGCCATCGCCCATATGAGTGTTGAGCCAATCCCACCGGCACCGACTAAACCAAGAATTGTTGCGTTTCGTACATTAATCTCAAAACGATAGATTGAGTTTGAGATAAAGTTCGCACTTAATTGCGGAATAATACCATAACGAATCTTTTGGAGTGTTGTCGCGCCTGTAGCATCCAAAGCTTCAATCACGCCTTTATCGATATCTTCTATCGATTCAACGTAGAGCTTAGTCATCATACCGATTGAGGCTAAACCAATCGTCATTACGCCAGCAAAAGGTCCTGGACCTGTGACACGAACAAACATTAAACCAAGAACAAATACAGGGAATGTCCGGATTAATGTCACCGATAAAATACCTATAAATGAATAGAAACGACCTGTTATATTACGACTGCTTAAAAAGGCTAAAGGTAAAGCAAGAATCGCCCCTAAAATCGTTCCTAAGAAGGCGATAGAAACCGTTTCAAACATTTGTTTTGGAATACCGATGGGTCTTAAAGTAAAGAGCCAATCGCGGTTAGGTTCGAGTAGAGAGCGAAAGATTGTTCGAACAATCGCTACACCCGCAGGGTTAATACTCGGCCAACGAATCGATGTTGCACTCCAAATGGTCATCCCACCTAAGACAAGAATTGTTGTGATGACTGCGATATACCGTTTAGGATGTTGTTCATACATCTCTTGAACCGTCAGTTTCTTCTCCATTACGATAACCTCTTTCTCAAATATCTCGATAAGTTTTCAATTGTGAAGACAACGATAAATAGCATCACAATCAAAACTGCAACATCTTCATAGCGTCGCCATGCCATGCGGTCATCAAATAAAAGCCCGATTCCTCCAGCACCGACATAACCTAAAATCGCTGCATAACGAATGTTAATCTCAAAACTGTATAGTGAGTAGGAGAGATAGGATGGCATAATCTGCGGAAATACCGCTGTAACAAAAGCTTTTGGTTTGTTTGATCCAGTCGCTTCAATGGCTGTGTAAGCACCTAAATCAATCGTTTCGATGTTTTCATACATCATTTTACTTAAAATACCAAACGTAAAAAAGGCAATCGCTACAGTTCCTGCAAAGACACCAAACCCAAAAGCTAAAGCTAAGATTGCAGCGTAGACTAGCACGGGTAATGTTCGAACGAGCGATAAGATAAAGCGTGTTGTGCCTAATACAACACGATTTTTAGTGATATTGTTAGCGGATAGAAAGGCAACAGGCAATGCAAGTAAAGCACCGATAAGACTGCCTAAAAATGACATTTGAATAGTATCTAACATCGGTTGTATTACGTTGCGCCAATACGCCCAGCGGGGGCTCGTCATCCGTCTTAAAATATCAAAGAAGTTACCAAATCGCGTAAATAAGTAAGTAAGGTTAACATTGGTCGCTTCCCAGGCAATCACGGATAAAATAAGTAAAATAAACAAAATTAATGGTGTTTTTGAAAATGGCTCTATAACTACAATCCCATTACTTAAGGTATGGGTTCTAACAGGTTTCGTTTGAACGGTGAGTTTGTTTACTAGTTTTTTAAACGATGGCCAGTAATGTTCTTTAAACTTAGATTTGATGTTCATCATCTTTAAACATGATATCTTCATCGGTAATATCACGACCATAGATTTCTTTTAATAGGTTTTCGTTTACATTTTTTGCAGGTCCATCGTAAATCACTTCACCGTCGCGTATTCCCACGACTCTTTTTGCGTACTTTAAGGCCATATCAACATGGTGCATGTTAGCGATAACAGTAATGTTTAGATCTTTATTAACCCGAGCAAAGTCTTTCATCACTTGATTTGCAGTAATAGGGTCTAATGAAGCCACTGGTTCATCGGCTAAAATAATCGAGGGATCTTGCGCGATGGTTCTCGCAAGCGCAACACGCTGTTGTTGGCCACCGGACAATTGTTCCGCTCTAGAGTAAGCTTTTTCTAAGATACCCACTTTATCCAAGGCTTCTAAGGCTTTGATTTTATCGGCTTTTGAATAAATACCAAAAAGGCTTTGAATAAAACTCATTTCAGCCACTCTAGCGGCTAAAACATTGCGAATAACACTTGTTCTTCCGATTAAGTTAAACGATTGAAAAACCATGCCGATTTGCCGTCTAAAGCTTCTTAATCGCTTACCTTTTAACTCTTTATCGACTTTAATGTCGTTTACGGTTAATGTTCCTGAAGTAACACCGTGCATTTTATTTATCAATTTAATCAAAGTGGACTTTCCTGCACCACTTAAACCGATGATTGCAACAAACTCACCTTGTTTGACTTCTAATGAGACATTTTTTAATGCTTCGACCCCGTTAGGGTATATTTTACCGACTTTTTCAAATTTGATCATCGTTTCACGCCTTTCTACTTTAGAATGAGGCCTGCCTATTCGACAAGCCTCAGTTCTAAACTATAGTTTTTTACTTATTAATCGCCGAGAATAATTTGTTGTGCGATACGTGCAGCTTCATAATCTGCATCGGTAACACGTTTGTAACCTTGATGGTTGTAGACTTCGAAGATTTCTTTACCTACTTCAGTTGCGATGATGTTAATAAACGCTTGTTGTAAAGCGGCTTTCAAATCATCGTCCACGGTTTTGTTAGATACTGAAATAGTGTCGTTGAAGATACCATCAGTAACAATAATAACATTTGTTTCCACCCAAATCGATTCTGAACGGCCATATTCAGCTGTCCATTGGTCTTGGTAATCTCTCCGTGCATCTGCATAGAATGTCGCAACGTCACAGTTTCCTGCAGCTAAGGATGCCGCCGCACCACCATAGCCACCTGGTGAAACAGTGTTGGCTAAATCTGAAACTTTTTTACCAAAGTTATTATAAAGCCATACTGCGGGATAAACTGTACCTGCAGACGAAGTTGGACCTTGAATACACCATGTTGCACTATTGAGATCGTCCCATGTCAATGTTCCACCACCATTAACAATCGCTGCGAGTTCTTGACCTTTTGCACTCGGTCCTGCGATGACTAAGCTGCGATAGTAAGTAACCTGGTTGTTAGGATCACCTGTCGTTGGTAAACCATCATTCCAGTCCGCTGGATTTTCAGAATCTTTATTTAATCCAGCACGTGTTGATGCTAGTATAACATCGACTTCCCCATCAACTGAGTAAAGTGCGTATGTTCCACCCGGTAAGAAACCGACATCGACGGTTCCTGCAAGCATCCCTTCACCAACTGCTTCATATGAAGTCCCTACTTCAATGATAATTTCTTTGAAGTTATAGCCCATATTATTCAGTTCTTCAAGTAATAACGCTTTTAAGGGTTCGGTTGTGTCCAAAATGTACTGTGCATCACGTGACGGGACAAAAAACACCGATAACGTGTCTTTCTCTTCTTGACGACAAGCAGCAAGAGAGAAAACCATTAAAGCTAAAGCTAAAACAATAAAAAATTTCTTCATGAAGACCTACTATTTTTTCTATGTTTCTAAATATATGATAGAACACTAATATGTAAAATAGGATAGTTTTTTTTTACTTAATTACAATTTTAAATTTCATTTAATGAAGGGTTCTAAGTTTAGACTATGCTATAATTAAAGCGATACCATTAGGAGGACTCTTATGCGGCTGAATATTATTTATACCTCGGATGTTCACGGTCAAATAACATCGACAAACTACGCGCTAAATAAACAAGAAACGATCGGTTTATCGCGCCTATCGTCGTATATCAAGAAACAAGAGAAACCGTGTTTAATTCTTGATAACGGCGACTTTCTTCAAGGGAATGTTATTTTAGATTATTACAGAAAGCATCCTCTTAATGATGCCCATCCTATGATTGAGGCATTTAATCGTATCGATTACGATGTCATCAACTTAGGAAACCACGATTTTAATTATGGACAAGATTACTTAAAAGAAGTCACTAAACCTTTCAAAGGAACCGTTCTCTGTGCGAATATTGTCGATCAAAATCAGCAACCATTGTTTTCACCGTATCGTATTAAAACACTCACCAACGGGAAGAAAATAGGCATTATCGGAACGGTAACACAGTATATACCTCATTGGGAAAAACCGAGTCATATTTCCGGATTGACATTTCTTAATGCGTATGAAACGACGCTTAACTATGTGCGAAAACTTAGAGCTCAAGTGGATTACTTGATTGTCTTATATCACGGTGGCTTTGAGAAAGACCTCACCACAAGCCAATCCATTGGTCGGCAAACAGGCGAAAACTTAGGTTATAAAATTTCTACTATCGAGGGCATAGATCTTTTATTATGTGGTCATCAACATATGCCTACCATTCATCGAAATCAGGCGAACACGTTGGTTTTACAAACCGCGGCAAATGGAAAAAACTTTGGCCATATTACCGTTGATTTTTCAGCAGAAAGTTTTACACATCACGCGGAGTTAGTTGACAATACCATGGATGACGACAAAGAGTTTAGCGCTCAGTTTGCTGAGTTAGAGCGGCAAACCCAAGAATATTTAGATCAACCGATCGCAAAAACAATGCAAGATATGAAAATTACATCCCAGTTTTTAGCACGAGCTAAAAAGCATCCTATGTTTCAGTTTATAAATAATCTACAACGTTCCTTGACTTCTGCACAAATTTCTGCCGCCTCGTTGCCAAACGACGCCATAGGATTTAGTAAAACCATCGATTTAAGAGCAGTTGCGGCGAATTTTGTATACCCAAACACTTTGCAAGTGTTGAAGATGCAAGGAAGAGACATTAAAGAAGCGTTAGAGAGAACCGCTGAGTATTTTACGATTAAAGACGGCAAACTTGCGATGGATAAAAGTTTTATCCATCCCAAAAAAGAACATTATAATTACGATGTTTACGATGGTATTGAGTATGTCTTTGATATACGAAAAGCCAAAGGTCAACGTTTAACACAGGTCACTATAAAGGGTGCTGAACTAGAGGATGAAAAGAGGTATACTATCGTCGTCAATAATTACCGTGCGCAAGGGGGCGGG
>SKFS01000087.1 GCA_007117885.1 Candidatus Izemoplasma sp. | reverse complement strand
GGGCTATCAGTATTGAACTATTTCGGCATCAAAATGAGTGCGATTGTTTTAAAAGTGCTGTTGGTGGTTAAGGCGATTCCGATTTTTACGGTCCTTGTCTTAGGATTATCGCTGGGCACACAACAGGTTGATTTATCGCTTAATCTTAGTGCGGTTTCTATCACAGCGGTTTTGTCGATGGTGGGGTTCGCTGTCATTGCCACGTTTTGGGCGTATGAAGGGTGGACAAACCTTAATAATGTTGCGGGGGAAATTAAAAAACCAGGAAGAAACTTACCGTTATCTTTAATTATTACTGTGCTGTCTGTCACGGTTTTGTACACATTATACAATCTCTCACTTTTTCGAGTTTTGTCACTATCTCAAATGCAAGACTTAATTAACAATGGTGAAGTCTTTTTGGGGATTAGTGCTGCGGCGTCTATTTTGGGGAGTTTTGGTATGTACCTCGTTATGTTTACTATGCTAATTTCTGTATTTGGGGCATTAAATGGAACGATTATGACGTTTCCTAGAGTGTATTATGCGATGAGCAAAGATGGCTTGTTGTTTAAACGGTTTAAAGAAGTGCATCCTAAGTATCAAACGCCGTATTTTGCGATTATTGGTTCGGGTGTTGTGGCTATCCTTTTAAGCTTTGTCGATTTTTTCTTTGATAATGGCTTAGATACCTTGATTTCTTTAGTGGCATTTGGTGCGCTTTTCTTTAATACCTTAATCTTCTTTAGTATTTTTATCTTTAGAAGAAACGCGCCGAACTTAGAACGACCCTATAAGGTTTGGGGATACCCGATTTTACCTGCGATTACGATTTTAGTGACGATGGGCTTATTGGTAGCAACGTTTGTTGAGGCAGTGGTTCCTTCATTGATCGGTTCGGGGATAATTTTACTTGGTTTACCACTCTATTATATTTTAGAAAGACGTCAGACATAAAAAAAACTTCTGCCAGAAGTTTTTTTTATGGTTTAATCGCGATGGCATCAATTTCAATTTGAACGTTTTTGGGAAGACCTCTTACTTCAACTGCGGCTCTAACCGGTTTATGGTTGCCAAAAAAAGCTTCGTACTCTTCGTTCATTAACGCAAACTCCGCGAGGTTCGTCATAAAGACCCCACAACGAACTATGTCGGTTTTTTTCAAACCAGCAGCTTCAACGATGGCTAAAACATTGTTTAAAGCTTGTTGGGTTTGACGCCGAATGTCATCCCCGACAACTTCCATGGTTTCAGGGACAAAAGGGATTTGTCCTGATACATAAAGTGTATCTTTAACGAGTATGCCTTGACTATAGGCACCGACAGCTTTAGGTGCTTTTTCGGTTTGTATCATTTTCATAGTTATCCTCCTCATCTAATATAATCGTATTTTATCATAGCTTAACTATGTTTGTACGTTATTCGTTAATGAAATCGATGAGTTGCTTACCTTCTAATGTGAAGGTTAACCACTCGTCCACTTGTTTAGCGCCAATCGATTGATAAAATTCAATCGAAGGTGTGTTCCAGTCGAGACAGGACCATTTTAGATAATGATAATGACGTTTTAAAGCGATTTTTCCGAGTGCTTTCATCAACGCTTTGCCATAGCCTTTACCGCGCGCTGTTTCATTAACAAAGAGGTCTTCTAAGTAAAGGTTTGCCTGGCCTTGAAATGAAGAGAAAATGGGATAAAAAATCGCAAAACCAAGCGCAACATCGTCGACAAATAAAAGCAGTACTTCGGCGTACTTCTTTTCAAATAGGCTTTCTTTTAATTGCTGCTTCGTAGTTTGAACACGGTGGGTCATTTTCTCATAATGTGCTAAAGCGTGAATAAAATCATACACTAGATCGAGATCATCCGCTGTAGCGAAGCGAATGGTTAGGTTGTTTTCACTCATCATCTTCCTCCTTATTAGCGTCTATCTCATTATATCACCGATGAAAAAAAATACCTCATAAAAATGAGGTATTTAGTCGTTTAGAGTGCGTTTTGATAGTTTTCAGCCACTTGCTTCCAGTTAATGACATTCCAGAAGGCGTTAATGTAATCAGGGCGTCTGTTTTGATATTTTAAGTAATAAGCATGTTCCCAAACATCAAGTCCTAAGATGGGTGTGCCTTCATCAAATGGAACGTCTTGATTCGCCGAAGAGGTAACTTTTAGTTTTCCTTCAGCGGTAAGGACTAGCCAAGCCCAACCACTGCCAAAGCGTGTTGCGGCAGCGTTATTAAAGGTTTCTTGAAAAGCGTCGAACCCACCAAGATCACGCTCGATGGCTTCGAGTAATGCGCCCTCGGGTTTTTTGGGTGCATTTGGAGTTAAAATTTCCCAAAAGAGACGATGATTGAAGTAGCCACCGCCGTTATTTCTAACCGCGGTTTGAATATCTTTAGGAAGGTTAGCGAGGTCTTTTAAAACATCTTCAACATCTTTTTCAGCGAGTTCAGGGTAAGCTTTAATGGCATCAACATATTTAGTAATATACGCTTGGTGATGTTTCGTATGATGAATTTCCATAGTCATTTGATCGAAATAGGGTTCGAGTGCATCGTAATTATAATTAAGTTTTGGTAGTTCGTGTTTCATTGATAATTCCTCCTTTTTTTCTTCAATTACATTGTCACATCTTCACCGTAAAGATTCAACTGAAATGCACTATTTATAAAAACGATAATTAGGTGGGGAAAAGAAGGTTGACTCAAGAGATGTTCTGTGCTACTATGCTTATAGAAAACCTTTAAGGTAGTCCAGAGAGACTAGTAAGGAAAACATGTTGCTGCGGCAATCAATATGTCTAAAATTCCTTTTCTATGTCTTTCGACTTAGAATTTTTTTTATAAAAAAATAAGGAGAAAGAAAATGGAAAACAAAATGATTATTGACGTTCGGGAAAGACCGGAAAGCCTTTGGAAATGGATCATGTTAAGTTTTCAACATGTTTTTGCAATGTTTGGAGCCACGGTATTAGTGCCCATCTTAACGGGATTGTCAGTCGGGGTGGCCCTTGTAGCAAGTGGTGTCGGTACGCTTATTTATATTGCCTGTACGAAAGGAAAAGTGCCTGTTTATTTAGGAAGTAGTTTTGCGTATATTGCAGCGATTAGTGTTGCCGGTGCAACGAATGGCTTTGGCAGTGCTTATATTGGTTTGATGTTAGTTGGGGTTGTGTATGTTATTGTTTCATTCATCATTCGTTTTACTGGCAGTGAGTGGATTAAGAAGTTGCTTCCACCGGTGGTGATTGGACCGGTAATCATCATTATCGGTTTAAGTTTAGCGTATGTTGCGGTAGGCAGTGCTGGGTTAGACGGTCAAAGTGGTTGGCAAGTTCCCCTTGTAGCGTTTATCACTTTTACGACGGTTGTATTGGTCAGTCTACTGGGGACAGGATTTTTCCGTATCGTACCATTTATTGTGGCGATTCTTGTGGGCTATATCGCGGCCATAATATTCGGACTCGTTAATGTTGTTGATGTGTTTGCAAATACGTCGTTTATCCAAGGTCCTGGATTTGAGTTTATCGGTACTTACCCGCTTGACTTTAGTGCCGTGCTTATGTTCTTACCGATTGCCTTCGTAACCATTGCTGAACATATTGGTGACCACACGGTGTTGGGTGAAGTCACCAATAAAGACTTTATTAAAGATCCTGGACTTGATAAAACGATTTTAGGTGATGGGATCGCGACCTTTGTCTCAGGGATGATTGGGGGTCCAGCCAATACAACGTACGGTGAAAATACAGGTGTTGTCGCGATGACAAGAGTGGCCAGTGTTTATGTTACAGGGCTTGCAGCGTGTATCGCGATTTTACTCGGATTCTTAGGGTACATGCAAGCATTTATCAACAGTATCCCTTGGGCGGTCATCGGTGGTATGACAATTATCCTTTATGGCTTAATTGCATCAAATGGTGTGAAGGTCCTTGTTCGTGCTAAAGTTGATCTATCGAATATTCGTAATCTCATTATTGTTGCGACAATGTTAGTCATTGGTTTAGGTGGCGCAGCGATTCCAATCAATGAAGCTGTGAGTCTTCAAGGCATGAGTTTAGCTGCAACAGCGGGCATTATTTTAAACTTAGTTCTTCCACATCAAAGAGAAGAAGACTAAGCTCAACCGCATAATCTATTAAAATACCCTCGCTTTTGATATAATCAAATCAGAAGCGAGGGATTTTTATGCAAATCATTAAAGAAAAAAGAACGATTGCCGCGTTACAAAGAGAAGCGGTTCTTTACATAGGGTTGCCAAAAGATTATTATCAATCCGATCAAGCCTACCCAGTGCTATACATGCACGATGGTCAAAATGTCTTTTTTGAAGAGGATGCGTTTATCAATAAAACATGGCGTGTTAAAGAAGCGTTTGAAGACAATGACGATCTACCTGATATGATTATCGTTGCGTTATCGAGTGCAATGGGTGAAGCCCGTTTAGATGAGTATGGGCCGTTTCCTTTTGACCAAGAAGTGTTGGCTGAGTTTAATCTTGATTCAAGCGGTGGCGGGGGAAAAAGGTATATCGATTATCTTGTTCATGAATTAAAACCAGAGATTGACAAAACCTATAGAACCCTTCAAGACGCCCGTCATACAGCGATAATGGGAGCTTCTATGGGCGGGGTTATTTCGTTGTATGCTGGCCTTAAGTATCCTGAGGTTTTTGCTTTGATTGCGTCGTTATCTGGAAGCTATTTTGTTTCTATGCCTGCGTTTATTAAGACGATAAAACAAGCTGATATTGCATCACTAGTTAAAGTTTATCTCGACACTGGGGATGCTGAAGTGGCTGGGGGTGATGAAGAGGATTATGTAATGAGTAACTTAGCGATTTTTGAAGCGTTAAAAGAAAAGCTTAGTAATCAGCAGTTAGAGTTTCAAGTGATTTCAGAAGGAAAACACACTGAAGTGGATTGGGCCAAACGTTTTCCGAAGATTATTCGAACACTATTTAAATAAAAAAAGCGCAGTGCGCTTTTTATGAGACTTTGGCTGGGGGTTTCTCAACAAGGATGTAGTTTTTAAATTTTAAGTAGGTGTAGAAACCGAAAATAAGAGTATACAATGCAAAACGCACAAATCCGAATATAAGGGCTTCGGTTGTCTCAGAGAACAATAGATTAAAAATGACAGTGATTGAGGCGACATGTAAGTAAATCACTGCATAAGCGGCATACGCAAGTCGATGGAGTTTTTTCCATGACAGCGGCCGCATTTTTTTACGAATGTGCTTAAAAGAAGTAATAAAGAGTGGAATCATGATTAAGAAAGCAATCGTTCCAGTGGGGTTGTAGTTTGATAATGCGGTCCAAATTAATAGCACAACGTGTGGGGTTAAAAGAATAAAACCGATAATTGCCATTTCTCTGCGCACCATCATTAATGTTGTTTTGGGCTTTGACTTATGTTTAAAAGCACCCGCGAACATTACAAGCACATAGAGCGCAAATGCAGTATGGCCTTGAAAAAATAGGGCATAGATAATTGGGCTCTCTGTAGCTAAATCACGACTAAACACTTGTGCAAAGATGGCCGCGATGCTCAGCAAGACTGCAAAGATGGCGGTGACGACATAATACCGTTCTTCGTGTTTATGAATCGAGCGACCGTAGCGGGCTACGATATACGCAAACGGTGGTATTAAAATGAAGCTGAGTAATCCTAAAATATATTCCATAATGAACCTCCTGTATGTAATCCGCTACTATTTTATCATACACTCAAGAAAAAATGTAGCTTTATCAACCGTTTTCATGGATGATTTTGTAGATATTTCTGCGCTTGAACGCGATGAACGCAAATGACGATGATGCGATAAATGTTTCAGTTCTTTGATTTATCAACGCCTGAAAACTTAGTGAAATCGGATGATAGAAGTTCGCCTGATTATTAAGCCGTGTTTTTTGCCAGTGAAAAACTAAAAAGTAGGGCAGTATTTTTAAATATTGAGCGATTATACTTGCGTAAAACTAGAAGATTTGATAAGATATAAAACGGCAAAAATAGCTATTGAAATCATACTTGTGGTGTGGTATAATTGCTTTGCTGTTTAAAAATGCGCCCATAGCTCAATTGGATAGAGCGTTTGACTACGGATCAAAAGGTTAGGGGTTCGACTCCTCTTGGGCGCGCCATTTCGGGAAGTAGC
>SKFS01000009.1 GCA_007117885.1 Candidatus Izemoplasma sp. | reverse complement strand
TCGTTGGATGGTTTAAAATCTCCTGATAGGAGCCTTGAAAAACGAGCTCTCCACCAAACTCTCCCGCACCAGGACCAATATCAATAATTTGGTCGCACGCCATCATCGTCTCTTCATCGTGTTCCACAACAATCAAGGTATTACCTAAATCCCTCATCGATTTTAAGGTTTTTATTAAGCGGGCATTGTCCCGCTGGTGTAGCCCGATAGAAGGCTCATCTAAAACATAGAGAACCCCTGTCAACCGTGAGCCGATTTGGGTCGCTAATCGAATTCTTTGGCTTTCGCCGCCCGAAAGTGTTGCCGCTTGTCGCGACAATGTTAAATAGTCTAAGCCGACATTCTTTAAAAAATTAAGCCGCTCAATAATTTCCTTTAAGACCATTTCTGATATTTTTCGATCGGTTTTTGAAAGCACTAAACCGTTAAAGAACGCCAACATGTCCGTGACACTTAAATCAGTTAGCTGAATAATATCACGGCCTCCGATTTTCACACTGAGTGCCACTTGATTGAGTTTCTTTCCTTTGCACACAGGACAGGCTTTTTCGGTCATAAGCGTTTCAATCCACTCCCGCATAAACCGTGACGTCGTCTCAATATAGCGCCGTTCTAAATTATTAATAATGCCTTCATAATAATCAATTTTCTCGTGTTTGATTTTGCTTGTTGCCCCTTTAAATTTGAACTCAATCAGTTCATCGGAACCATAAAAAATGATTGCTTGTTCCTCGTCGCTCAAATCTTTAAACGGTTTACGTAAATCAATCTGATAATGTTTCGCGGTCGATTCGAGTTGCTTAAAATGGTATGTTGTGGTGTTTGTCCAACCTTTAATTGCCCCTTCATAAACTGTTAAATCGGGATTGCTCACAAGCAAATCCGGATCAACCTTCTTTGTAAACCCGAGCCCACTACAACGCTCACATGCCCCAAAAGGTGCATTAAATGAGAATAAACGTGGTTCTAAGCTACCAATGCTAAAATCACAGTGAGGGCAGGAGAAATGTTCGCTAAATGGTTGTGGTTTTTGATTGATTAAAGCAATGATTTTGCCTTCGCCTAATTTGCTTGCAGTTTCAATCGAATCATACAAGCGTGAACGAATGTCTTCACGAAGCTTTAAGCGATCGACAACCACTTCAATCGTATGTTTCTTATTTTTTTCTAAACTCGGTACCGACTCAATATCGTAGACAACCTCGTTAACTCTTAAACGAACGTAGCCTTCTTTTTTTAGTTCTTCGAGGGTCTTTTGATGCGTGCCTTTTTTCTCTTGGACGATGGGCGCTAAAATCTCGACCCGAGATCCCGTTTCTCTTTCTAAGATTCTTTCAGTAATCTCTTCAATACTTTGGCTTTTAATCTCCACACCGTGTGTTGGACAGATGGGCTTGCCAATGCGGGCATAAAGCAAACGAAAATAATCGTATATTTCTGTGACCGTTCCCACTGTACTTCGGGGATTCTTACTCGTGGTTTTTTGATCGATTGAAATTGCAGGACTCAGCCCTTCAATGGATTCTACATTCGGTTTCTCAAGATTACCTAGAAATTGTCGCGCATAGGCACTTAAACTTTCAACGTAACGGCGCTGTCCTTCTTTATATATCGTATCAAATGCTAAAGAAGTCTTTCCGCTTCCAGAAAGACCTGTCATGACAATAAATTGATTTTTAGGTATCGATAAATCAATATTTTTCAGGTTATTCTCTTTAGCTCCTTTGATCATAATCTCTTTCATAGTTCACGTCCTAAACTTATTTAATTCGTTCCATAAAACTCGTTTCATCCAACATCATAACACCGAGTTTCTCGGCTTTATCCTTTTTACTTCCCGCCTCTTCTCCAACAATTACAAAGTCGGTTTTCTTAGAGACTGACGATGTCACTTTGCCACCACGAGCCTCAATTTCTTCCTGTGCTTGGTCTCGTGTGAAGTGTTCAAGCTTTCCGGTAATCACAAATGTCTTACCCGAAAAAATTCCTTCTTTTTGAACGTTGATAGAGCGTAGACTTAACCCGATGTCTTCAAGTTCACGAATCATTTCTAAAGTTTCATGTTGGGAAAAGTAATCGGTAATACTTTGGGCGATTTTATCACCGATCTCCGGAATCCGCTTTAAACTTTCCTCATCGCTTTCAATAATATCAGAAAGACCGTCAAAGTGATACGCTAAAACTTTAGCGACTTTTTCACCAACGTAGCGAATGCCTAACCCAAAAAGCAACTGATGCAAAGGATGGTGCTTTGATTTATCGATGTTCTCGAGTAATTTATCAATGCTTTTTTCGCCAAAACCGGCACGGACGATGAGCTGCTCACGGTGATTTTTTAAGCGATATATATCGGGAATGGTTTTAATGTATCCTTCGTTATAAAAGTGTTCGATAATGCGTTCGCCTAACCCTTCGATGTTCATCGCTTTGCGTGAGGCAAAATGAATTAAATTCTCCACCTGCTTTGCTGGGCAGTTTGGATTCGTACAGTAATAATCCGCTTCCTTTTCAACACGAGCAAGCGGTGCTTGACATTTTGGACACTGTTGAATCATGGTAAAGGGTGTTTGAATCGTCCGATTTTCTTTAATGACCGCAACGACCTCAGGAATAATGTCACCGGCTTTTTTTATGATCACATCATCGCCAACGCGAATATCTTTGGTTTTAACATAATCTTCATTGTGTAATGTCGCTCTTGATACTGTGCTTCCTTGCACTTCAACTGGTTCTAAGATCGCTACCGGTGTAATTTGACCGGTGCGACCAACTTGAAAGACAATATCAACGATTTTAGTGATGACTTCTTCGGCTTTAAATTTATAAGCGATCGCCCATTTTGGGCTTTTTGCCGTATAGCCAATCGTTTGATACTGCGTTTTTTGATTGACCTTAATCACTGCACCGTCAATGTCGTAGGCATAGCTATGACGTTTAGCTTCTATGGTACGAACACTATCAATGACTTCTTCAATCGTTTTACATTCAACAAATTCACTGACCTTAAACCCTAAATCTCTTAGGTTTTTCAATGTTTCTGCATGAGTCATCACCGCTTCTTCATCCTTTATAGCGTGATGATACGCCACAAAATCTAAGGTGCGTTCCGCCGCGATTTTACTGTCAAGCTGACGAATGCTGCCCGCAGCAGCATTACGCGGGTTTTTAAAAGGCGCTTCCTCATTTTCCAAACGAACTTCATTCAAAGCAGCAAAATGGGCTTTTGCCATATATATTTCACCACGAACCTCAATCGAGATGGGTTTTCTTAGTACCAGGGGAACACTGCGAATGGTTCGAACATTATGAGTAATGTCTTCACCCACCACACCATTGCCACGGGTTGCAGCTAAAACGAGTTTCCCCTCTTCATAGGTTAAACTCGCTGCCAGCCCATCGACTTTTGCTTCAACGATATACTCCCTATTATTTACGACTTTTCTTACTCGATCATCAAAACTACGGAGATCACCATCGTTAAAGGCATTGCTTAAACTAAGCATTGGCAGTGTATGCTCGATTTTAGTAAAGCCCTCTAATACGGTCCCGCCTACGCGTTGTGTCGGTGAATCCTCACTCACAAATTGTGGATACTCTCTCTCTATCTCTGTAAGTTCTTTCAGTAATTGATCGTAGGCAACGTCACTAATCAGTGGTTGATCTAAAACATGATAATAATAATCGTATTTCCGAATTAAGTCGCGAAGCTCCTGCAATCGTTTCTCTATGTTCATGCTTTGTCACTCACTTTCTTTAATGCCGGATGGTCGGCTAGAAGTGTTTTAACGCCATGGTTATGATCAAACGCTATTTTACATTGTTTACCTAAGACTTGCACAACAACACCTTTACCAAAAACGCTGTGATTCACTTTATCACCCGGACGGTACTCAGTATTTGATGACACCGGTTTTGAAAACTTAACTTCTGGTTGACTAAATGTCATCCGCTGCGTATTCTCTGGTTTCTTCATGACTTTATTTAGGCCTTCATACTGCAGCAAAGACGGATGAATTTCACGGATAAACAAAGAATCCATCTGCCGTTCATAGGTGCCGAAAACTAACCGTTCCTGAGCGTTTGTTAAAAAGAGTCGTTCCATCGTTCTCGTCATACCGACATACATTAACCGTCGTTCTTCTTCAAGTTCTTTAGGGTCTGACATCGTTTGATGTAAAGGAAATAGCCCTTGTTCTAAAGCAACGATAAACACGACTTTAAACTCGAGTCCTTTGGCCGCATGAAGCGTCATCATCGTCACCACGTTCGAGTCTTTTTGCTCATCTTCTTGAGACTTTAAGGCAATGTCTTCAAGTATTTGGGTAAGAATATCGATTTTATCTTTATCTGGGTAGTTCTTCTGTGCTTCTAGTAATGAGTTTTTAAGCTCCATAATATTCTCATAGCGAACTTCCCCCATCTCATCATCCATTAACATTTTATCGTACTCAGTCAGTTCCACTAACGACTCGATAAAACGTGGAAAATCCTCAACCTCCAACCGTTTTTGGAGTGCTAATATCGTGGCGTTAAACGCTTTTAGCTTATCGACTGCACGTTTTGATAAAGGATTGTCTTTCTCATTCACTGCGTCAAACAGGCTTAGTTGTTCTAAGGATGCAAAGGCATCAAGTCGCTCAATGGTTTTTGCGCCAATGCCACGTTTAGGTTCATTGACGACACGAATGTAACTGTATCCGTCATGAGGATTGACAACTAAACGTAAGTAGGCCACCATGTCTTTAATCTCTTTCCGTTTAAAGAAACTGAGATTGCCGACGACTTGATAAGGAACATGTTTTTTTAATAACGTATCTTCAAAAACACGCGATGTATTGTTCGCACGATAAAGAATCGCGATATCCTCATACCGATAGCCCTTGTAAACCAGCTGTTGAATCATCTGTGCTACATACTCAGCCTCATCACGGTAAGTATAGCCTTTATAAAAAACAATCGCCTCGCCCTCGCCTTTCGTAGAGAAAAGATTTTTTTCAATCCGATGACGATTGCCCTTAATCACTTGATTGGCCGCTTTTAAGATAGTGTTTGTACTGCGATAGTTTTGCTCTAAAAGGATTTGTTTCGTCAACGGATAATCCCGTTTAAACGAACGGATATTCTCAATGTTTGAGCCTCTAAAAGCATAAATACTCTGATCTTCATCACCCACGATAAAAATATTCTGAGAAGCATTCGTTAACAGTTTTATCAAGGCGTATTGAACATTGTTGGTGTCTTGAAACTCATCGACAAGCACATACTCAAACTGCTTATGATAATAGTCACGAACAGCTTTATGCTCTTTTAAAAGTTGAATCGTTAACACGAGTAAATCTTCAAAATCTAAGAGGTTATTTTTCTTTAAATGGGTTTGATACGCAGGAAAAATACTTTCTAAATACGATCGTAGGGGTTCATCGTAATCACTAAGGATCGATGGATCATATTTAATATTCATTATATGGGGTTTTAATCGTTTTGGGGATATCATCTTAGGATCCAATCCTAAGCGCTTAGTAATTACTTTAATCAGCTGGGTGGTATCCTCATCATCGATAATTTGAAAACGACGATCGTAGCCTAAAAACTCGATATGATCACGGAGTATTCGTGCGCACATCGAATGAAATGTTGAAACCCACATAGGCCTTGTTTGAATACCTAAAAGATGATAAATCCGGTTTTTCATCTCGTTGGCAGCTTTATTTGTGAAGGTAATCGCTAAAATCGCCTCACTTGATACTTGATGATGAAAAATAAGGTGTGCTATACGACGTGTTAGCACACGGGTTTTTCCGCTTCCTGCACCGGCGATTGCCATCACCGGTCCTTTTACGGATTTTACTGCTTCTAATTGCTGCGCATTTAAGTTGTCAAAAATCGATTTCATAAAACCTCACCTAACAGAATTATACCAAATTACCGGCTTATTTTATAGTGATTTAAACAATAAAGGGTGCCTTCTCTTTAAAACCATAAAAAAAGCCGAAGTTCTTCTAAAAATCGACGAAAAACATCGGCTGTGATGAGGCGAAAAAGAGATAATCTAAATAAAAAAACCAACCGAAGTTGGTTTTTAAATTACAGAGTTGTAATGTTTTCTGCTTGAGGGCCTTTGTTACCTTCGACGATTTCGAAAGTGACTTTTTCGCCTTCTTCTAAAGTTTTGAATCCTGTTTTGTTGATGTGTGAGTAATGAGCAAATACATCAACGCCTTCATCTGTAGTGATGAATCCGAATCCTTTTTCTGCATTAAACCATTTTACTGTTCCAGTCATTTTGTGTTCCTCCTTCTTAATTTTTAGTGCTTAAACGCATTGCTTTAGTACTTATAAGAAGGTTAAAACACGAAGTTCCTTAGTTCTTACAAAGTTCAAGTTTCGTTCAAGTCCACATATCATAATACACTATTAAAAAAATAAAGCAAGTTATATCGCTTTATTTTTTTAATTTATAGGAAGATTTTAATTCAACCACACGATTGAAGACGAGTTGGTCGTCCTTTGTGTCTTTATCTAACGCAAAATAGCCAAGACGTGTAAACTGAAATGCTTCTGCAGGTTCAGGGCTTACAGCCCCCTCAATAAACCCGTGTTTGACAACTTTTGAACTCGGATTGAGCCGTTCTTCGATGGCTGCACTCGAATCGCTGTCTTGTTTAAGCAAGTTCTCATATAAACGAACCTCAACTGATTTCGCGGTTGTCGCTTCAACAAAGTGAATATTCCCATTGGGTTTTCTTGCGTCAAAGCCTGAGCCACTTTTCGTTTCAGGATCGTATGTGCAGTGCACTTCAAGAACGTTTCCTTGCTCATCGTAAATCACGTGATTAGCTTTAATAAAATACGCATGCATTAAACGAACTTCGATGCCTAACGATAAGCGTTTCCATTTCTTATTGGGTTTTTCCTCGATAAAATCGTCGCGTTCTATATACAAATGCCGACCAAAATAGACCGGTCTTGTCCCAAACGCTTCGCGGTCTTTATGGTAAGGTACTTCCAATGTTTCCACTTGATTTTCAGGGTAATTCGTAATCACAACTTTAATCGGGTCAATGACACCATGAACCCGTCGTGCTTCGACACTTAAGTAATCTCTAACATACTCATAAAACATCTCAATTTCAGTTTCACCTTGGGATTTAGGTAAACCTAAAGCTTTAATAAAGTTTTCAATCGCCTTCGGCGGAATACCACGGCGTCTTAATCCGCTTAACGTAATCAAACGGGGATCATCCCACCCCTCAACTATTCCTTCTTCTACGAGTTTACGAATATGCCGTTTTCCGGTAATCTGATTCGCGATAATGAGTTTACCAAACTCAATTTGACGTGGAACGTTGGGCATCTCACAATGTTTCACAAACCAATCATAGATGGGTCGATGATCTTCAAACTCTAAACTACACAATGAATGAGTAATCCCTTCAATCGCATCTTCGAGTGGATGCGCAAAGTCATACATCGGGTAAATACACCATTGGTCTTTCGTATTATGGTGGGTCGCGCGTTGGATTCGGTAGATAATCGGATCACGTAGATTCATGTTTGGACTTGCCATGTCGATTTTCGCCCGTAATACTCTTTCTCCATCCGCAAACTCACCGTTACGCATGCCTTCAAATATTTTCCTATTTTCTTCAATACTGCGCTCACGGTACGGACTATTCTGTCCAGGTGTCTTTAAATCCCCACGATAGTTTTTAATTTCCTCGGCTGATAAATCACAGACATACGCTAGCCCTTTTTCAACAAGCAGCATCGCCCGTTGATACATCTCTTCAAAATAGTCACTTGCATAGAGTAAATTTTTCCATTTACAGCCTAACCAAGCAATATCTTCCTTCATCGCTTCAACAAATAAGACATCTTCTTTAACCGGATTCGTGTCGTCAAAACGCAGATTAAAGTAGCCGCCATGTTCCATCGCTAAATGGTAGTTCATGAGAATCGCTCTTGCGTGCCCTAAATGTAAAAAACCATTCGGTTCAGGGGGAAACCGTGTAATCGGGAACGCATGCTTTTTTGACCGTAAATCTTCCTCAATAATCGTTCGGATAAAATTCCGATTTTCCATAATCATCACCTAGACTTTCAACCCAAATTATATATGATTCTCGATAAAAAAGAAAGCCACAAGAAAAAAAACCTGCAGCGCAGGTTTTTAGCTTAATCTTGGAAACTCGACTGATACTGATCGACGAGATTAGGATCGATTAAATCTTTAAACGCATTCATAAATGCTTCCTGAGATGCGCTCGACATCTGTTCGAAATTATCAAATAGTGCTTCGATATCATCTTCGGTAATCGCCTCTTCATTTTCGAGTTTCGATTGCAATAAAACAAACTGTTCAAACGTTTCTTTTTCAGGACCTTCATTCACCGTATCGAGATTGTTTTGCAGTGCAGTATTAATCGTTGGATCAGTGAAAACAGCATTAATCGCATTGGCATAATCATCGAGAATCGCTTGGAGTTGTGCATCGCTCGCTTCAATCTCAATCCGTATCCCTCCAGCAACAATGGCGACAGATCGTACACTTACAGCGCCTTCAACCGCACCATCATCAATAAAATTCGTTAAAGCTGAGGTATTAATCAGTAAGTTTCCATTGCCATCAATACTGCCAAATGGAAACTCATCGAGCTCGCGTAAAAAGTTTTTAAAGGGCGCCATATTCGTTATACTTAAGTACTGTTCCTTCCCAGGTTCCTTCCCCATCGATATTTCAGTAAACTCAAAGGCGTATACACCAGGAGAACTACTGATTTCTTCAGCACGAATCTCAAGTCGAGAAGGAATCCCATTAAAATCAATCAATCCACGAATACTTAATACGAGTCCATCATCTTCTTCGGCAAAATCAAACCATAAAGCTCTAAAATCAATAGCAAATGATTGAATGTCGTCATTCTCATCCTCATACTCATAGACAAATCCCCAATCGTTGAATCCATCAAGAGCATAGTAAATGACTTTATTAAACGTTCTTTGGTGAATCATCCATACAGTATCACCCGTCAAGGCTAAATTAAAAACAAAAGCATCGAATTGCGTTTGAAGATGCTGTTCGACATTGAAGGCATTAGCGTCAAATTCTCCATCATTCCCGTGCAAATCATAAAGATAACTTGGAATATCGACTAAATCAATATTGCGTAGTAAACTCATTCGTATATTAAAGATAAACGCTTCTTCAACAAGCCTTAATGTAATTAAATCATTTTCAAAAACTGTCGTTAAAACAAGCGTGGTCATATCATCATCAGAACCGTTCTCCGATGTGATAAACTCAACAAACTCTTGTTTCTTAACAACAAGCTCTAACTCATTCACATTGAGCGTGCCAATACCGAGTAAATCCGACTCAATCGCGTCACCACCGGTCACACGGTTTACTAAATTCATGACACTCGTGAAGAGCCCTCTAGTGAGAGGAATGCGTCCAACACTAACACGGTCAAAAGCCAGTACATAACGATCGTTTTCTAAATCATCTTCAAAGGAGAACTGAATCCGCACACGCGTTCTAAACGTAAAACCAATTTCGTGTTCAAACTCCACGGCAGCATTGCCGACAATAATCCCTTCTTCAAACGTCACCCATAAGCCGTTTAAGCGAATCGTTCCTTGTCGATCGTTTGTCTCAAAACGCTCTTCAAGAATATAACACTGATCCCCCTGACAGTTTTCCCCTGGCGCGTAATTTGCGTTAATCGCTTCTTCATCGTCACCAATAATTTGATGGTAGATCATTAAATTTAAAATATCCTCACTTAAAGCAATCTCTAAGTCGGCACTTGGATCATTTCTCGCCTCATTAAATGCCGCTTCTACATCGCGAATAAAAAGATCGAACCCAGAATCATCCCGTTGATAAACATCAATCGGTATCGCATCATTCGCAGATCCATCATACATGAGTGCAATGATAGATAACGGAATGCCTACAACTAACAAAACAAAAACAAAGAGGGTTAAAAATATCTTTTTCACAAAAAACACGCTCCTTTATGACTATATACTTAAGTATACATTAGTAAGTATACATTAGGAGCGTGCTAAAATGCTATTAAAAAGAAATATCTTTAGTGTAGTTTTAAGCGAGAATCGCCGTTTAAACTCATCGCTGCTTTCTGTCCGTATTTTTGGTACTGATAATACCCTGCAATACCCATCATTGCGGCGTTATCGGTGCAATACTCCATCTTAGGTAACGATACGTGTACATCCTTAAAAACATCAAAGACACGTTGTCGCAAGTAACTGTTCGCGGCGACACCACCCGCCACCATAAACATCTTCGCCTGATGATTTTTCACTGCAAGCTCACTTTTAATCAACAGTTGCTCAATCGCCGCTTCTTGAAAACTGCGGGCAAGATCTTCTTTAATAACCGGTTCAAATTTCATCTTTAAACGATTTAAAGTGTTGATCACATGACTTTTTAATCCACTATAACTAAAATCATACCTACCTTGAGTTTCAACCTTAGGCATGGGATAACTCGACTTACCTTGTGTCGCCAATTGGTCAATCATCGGACCTCCGGGATAACCTAAACCAAGCACTCTCGCTACTTTATCATACGCTTCACCAATCGCATCATCTTGAGTTTCACCTAACTTAATAAAATCAAAGTGTTCTTTCATAAGTAATAACTCAGTATGCCCACCCGATACAACTAAACAAATTAAAGGAAAGACCAAATCGTCTTCAATCTGGTTAGCATAAATATGACCCGCAATATGATGGACACCGACAATTGGTATTTGATGGACAAACGCAAACGCCTTTGCGGCATTGATTCCTGTCAGTAGACTGCCGATTAAACCCGGGCCTTGTGTCACAGCCACTAAATCGATATCCTCAGCCTTAACGCCCGCGTGCGCCAAAGCTTCATCTAAAACATAGGTAATGCCTTTCACATGCTCTCTTGATGCAATTTCTGGTACCACGCCTCCAAAGGCTTTATGAATATCTATTTGTGATAAAACGACATTACTCAATACGGTCTTGCCGTCTTTAGAAACACTGACGCTCGTTTCATCACAACTGCTTTCAAATCCTAATACAAGCATTGTCTAACCTCCTAAATGCTTTACCATCAAATACGCGTCTTCACCATTGTCATAGTACTTCCCTCGAATACTCACAACCTTAAAGCCTTCTTTACGATAAAACTCAATCGCGTTGTGATTCGAAACACGAACTTCTAACGTCAAAGCCTCAACACGGTTTTTATGACAAAGCGTATACACAAAATCTAAAAGTGCTTTTCCCACACCTTTATTACGATAGGCTGGTAAAACCATAATCGTGGTTATTTCAGCATTCGGCTCAGTAATCCAAACTCCGATGTAGCCAATCCTCTGATGATTGATGAGCGCCATAAAATAATACGCTAAAGAATTATATAATAACTCATGCGATAACGTTTTATCACTTAAACTTTTGCCAAACTCTTGACGTTCAGCCTGATCAACAAAGCGGATATCTGAAACGTCCATTTTACGAATGGTAAGGTTATCCACTCGAATCACCTTTCACGCTTTTATGATTTGACACTTTATATAAAATCACTTGCGCAACATAAATCAATGAAAGCAATACTGCTAAATACACCCACTGATTACTAAAAATAAACGATACATGTTCTGGGATGTAAGTAATAAACCAATAATTGACATTTGACGTGCGACTTAAACGCGTTAATAATAGGTTAATATTATAAATAATCGGTGCCACTAGTAAAACCATCAAAAAGGTTTTATAAAGGGCCCGTTTTGTCACTCTAAAATCATAGGCATGGAAGTAATAGAGCGGAATCATAATAATCGTCATATGAATCAAAATAAAATGATGGTAACGAATATTATAATAGGGGAAGCCATAACTAAAAGGAACAATCAGTGCCATAAAGCCGCCTAAAACACCAAAAAAGAAAACGTACTCAAAAATTCGTTGACTATTGGTTTTCAACAACGCTAAACACATAATGACTGCAAAACTACATATATGCAACGGAAACGATATTTCACCGTTGTACCAATTGTGAGCATGATAGATTAGTTCTAAGAAAAGCAACCAAATAAAAGCACCATTACGAAATCGTGCTTCATAACCACTAGTCTTAATTTTTTTTGAGAATTGGGTCGGCAAATAAATCGATAAAATCGCAAAGCCGACTAACATGTAATGGTGCCATGTAAAAAGCTGTACAGATCGATCAGGATCAATCACATAGCCAAAAAACTTCTCAAACATACTATCTATCCTTTATTTAAATTCGTTTCTGCTTCCGTCTTCCTTAAATACACCGGCGCTAAATGATGAAGATTATCGACTCGGACAAAGAGCTGACTACGATAAATCACTGCAAAATCCGGTTCTCCTGCGCAAATATAAGTTCCATCAACCGTCGCTTTTAGTTCTTCAAAGTTACAGTAAGCATCGTCGTTAACCGTCGTCAAAATGCCCTCTTGACACCGCATAACGCTTGCGAAAACATACCCTCTACGCGCATCGATATAGGGCACAATGAGCAGTGATTTCTCACTGCTTGCCAAAAGTGTTAGGCTACTTATAGTATACACCGGGATGTTTAAACTATACGCTAAGATTTTCGCAACCACAACGCCGATGCGAACACCTGTATAGCTTCCTGGACCCACCCCAACATATATTTCATCGAGGTTCTGGGGTCTTACTCCTTGTTGTTCCAGCAATCGCTTAAGTTCTACCATCAGAGTTTCAGAGTGGTTATTGTCCCCTTTAAGATAAACTGAATCACGTTTTTGAAGGTTCTCATAAAGAGCAAGATATAAATACTCCGTAGCACTGTCAATCACTAAGCGCATTAACGATGATGCCATACTTTCCCCGCCCTTCAAGATGCAAGACACGTGTGGTACTATCTCTGGTTTCAATCTCTATACTCAAATAGTCCTTTGGAAGACTACCAAGAAGATGCTCATACCATTCAATAACGGTCACACCATGACTAAAAATAACTTCCTCTAACGACTCATCTTGATAGACACCCTCTAAGCGATACGCGTCGATATGATGCAAATCCAACGCACTTTTATAGGTTTTTAAGATCGTAAATGTCGGTGACGTAATGACTTCGTTAATCCCCATCGCTTTACCAAGAAACTGTGTAAAGGTCGTCTTTCCAGCACCGAGGTCACCTGATAAACAAAGAACAAACCCAGGAAATAAGGTTTGTGCCACTGCCCTTGCAAATTCTTCCATCTCAGCCAATGTATAAATCGTCTTTGTCATCTTCATAAAACACCTCTTACAAGAATAAATTATACCATACTCTCATTCTTAATACATTAAAAAATCGAAGTCATGCTATAATTATATTGCAAGCTGCAAAGGATGTGTTCTTATGGTGATTATTTTGCACAATCCCCTCTCTAAAAACCGTAAATCAAAGCGTGTTACTAAAAAACTCGTCGACTATTTCAAAAAGAATGACGTCCTTTTTCGTGTTAAAAGTCTGCTTAAGATTAAAGACCTAGAACACTACTTACAACAAACCCATAAAAAAAACACGATTCTCCTCATCGGTGGCGATGGCACGATCAATACGTTTATTAATAACAGTATGAACATCGACATTACCCAAGAAATCTACATTAAGAGTAGTGGTTCAGGCAACGACTTCTTGCGAAGCTTAAAAAAACAAAAAAGCGTTGTACAACATATTATGCAACTGACCCACGATAACGAAACACGGTACTTCATCAATGGTGCCGGCATGGGCATTGATGGCATGATCGGCTATTTTGTCAACCAATCAAAACATAAAAACAGAATCAACTATTTTATCAATACCTTAAAAGCTTTCTTTATCTACAAACCAAGAAAGTTACACGCAATCATTGACGGGGAAGACTATCATTTTAAAAAAGCTTGGTTAATTAACATGAACAATGGGATGTGCATCGGTGGCGGTATGAAGCTGACACCTAAGGCACGCCTCGATGAAAACCTTATCGATGTGATTGTCGTTCATCGTGTCCCTAGAGTGGTCTTATTCTTTATCTTTCTTAGTGTTTATTTTGGTCTACATATGTATTTAAAACCGTTTATTTTTTACAAAAAAGCACGCCACGTTCAAGCCACGATGTTCAGCCCGCAAACCGCTCAATGTGACGGAGAATGTTTTGAAAACACCGAAAAAATCACCGTTTCTACAACTACGAAGTTTACGAAATTTAAAGTGTATAAAAAGTAAAGAATCGCCGTGGCGATTCTTTTATTTTAACCTCTTTTTAAGTGTTTCGGTTAATGCTTCAAAACCTGGTTTTTCTAATAAGGCAAACATATTTTTTTTATAGGCTTCAACCCCCGGCTGGTCAAACGGGTTAACACCTAAAACATAGCCGCTGATGCCACAACTTAACTCATAGAAGTACATTAGATACCCTAAATGGTAAGCATCAAGCTTCTCTAGCTCAATGACAATGCTCGGCACCCCACCATCGCTGTGCGCTAACAGTGTTCCTAACATCGCTTGATGATTCACGGTATTAACACTCAATCCTTGTAAGTAGTTAAGGCCATCTAAGTTATCGCGATCGGATTCAATCTTTATATCATGGACAGGTTCTTTAATAGCGATCACTGTTTCAAAAAGATGTCGTTCACCATCCTGGATATATTGACCCATAGAATGAAGGTCTGTTGTGAACCCTAAAGATGCCACAAATAGCCCTTTCCCATCTTTTCCTTCACTTTCACCAAACAGCTGTTTCCACCACTCTGCGGTAAAATATAACGCGGGCTCATAGTAGACAAAAATCTCAATTTTCTTCCCTTTTTGATACAGCGAATGACGCGCCTTAACGTACTCATAAACTTCAGGATGTCCATCGATATTGTACGCTTTATACGCCTCTTTCATGCCTTGAACAAACGAATAGATATCGACATTTGCCACTGCCATCGGCAATAACCCAACCGCCGTTAAAACACTGTAACGTCCACCGATATCATCGGCGATATCAAACGTCTCATACCCTTCTTGATCCGCTAAAGACCGCAATGCCCCTCTTGCACCATCCGTCGTGGCAACGATCCTTTGTTTAGCTTCCTTCTTGCCAACTTGCTCTTCAAGTAATTGTTTAAAGACCCGAAAGGCAATGGCTGGTTCTGTGGTGGTTCCTGACTTACTAATGACGTTAATCCCAAAATTTTTATCCTTAAGGTATGTTTTTAGTTCCACCATATAACTTGAAGATAATTGGTGACCGACGAAAATAATCTCACATTGAGATTTTTCAAAATACCCATTCAATCCTTCAATAACCGCTTTAGCTCCTAAATAAGAACCGCCAATACCAATCACTAGCAAAACATCAAGTTTCCGTAACCGTTCGGCTGTTTTAACAATTCGCTCAAGTAAACTGGCTTCCAATTTTATAGGCAAATCGTACCACCCTAAAAAATCCGAACCAGCGCCAGTCTTATTTTTAATCTTTGCATGTGCCTCACTCACGTGCGAGGATAATACCGCTAAATCGTGACGATATTCTTTATCAATATACGTTGTATTTACGCGTAATGGTTTCATCATAAACCTCCTTATGAAATTACCGTAATTTTATCATATTCATTGCTAAAATCATATAAAAACCGCGAATTAATCGCGGTTTTTATCATACTGCTGAATCCAGTCTTTCAATTTTCTCTTCAAAGGTGTAAACCCCGATTTAAGCTTAATACGATAACGTTTTTTACGCTTATGCAAACTTTTAAACGATAACGATAATTTATCATCGTCTTCGATACTGATGATGCGTAAATCAATAACATCACCAACACTAACATAGTCTTCAATATCACGAACATAGCGGTCGCTAAACTCAGAAATATGAATTAACCCTGAAATCTTATCGTCTATTTTTACAAACGCTCCGTATGGTTTAATCGCGGTTATCTCACCTTTGATAATGTCGCCTTCTCTCATGATTAAACACCTCGGTCTATGTTGAACTTATTATATCAAAAAACGCCTAAAAACAAAAACTAAAGAAAAAAGAGGGAAACCCTCTTAAGCATAACGATGGGCAATCGAACTTGCTGCTGCAGCAGCAATCGCCCCGACAATATCATCTAAAAATGTGTGACAAACGCCGTCTTCTTTACCAAGCTCATCAAGATGTTTAATAATACCAAGCTTTGATTTATCGACAAAACCAAAATTGGTCAAGCCAATCGAACCATACACATTCACAATCGCTAAAGCCAACACTTCATCGATGCCATACAGACCATGATCGTCATTAAGCATTGTTCGTAAAGGTTCACTTACAAGCCCTTTTTCGGTTAAAATATCAAGTTCTAATCCTGTTAAAATCGCGTTTTGAACCTCGCGTTTCATGACCACACGCTCAACATGGTCCAAACATGTCTCAAACGATAAGTCCGGTACATACTTACTTTGAAGTTCGAGTGTAATTTCCGCAATTTGCTCGAGTTGCACACCGCGTTCATTCAAACGGGCTACCACGATGTCACGTTTTGTCGTATCATTTAAGCGGTTCTCATCACTGTTTACTTTTTTCATATCGATTCCTTTCTAAATCGCTTCGACACCGATAATGCCTGGAACTTCTTCCAACAGAATCGCTTCGACGCCATCCTTAAGCGTTGTGTCGAGTGCAGCACAACCAACACATGCGCCTAGCATTTGAACGTAGACAATACCTTCCTCGTACTTGACAAACTTAATATCGCCACCGTCTCGGTTAATATAAGGACGAAGTTTTTCAATAATCACTTTAACTTGCTCAACAACCATTGTATCATCCATACTGCTCACCTCTTTCGCACCGTTAATTATACAATATCTACGGAAAATAACGGTGTGAAATGCTAAAGTATTTATTTACTGACAGCAGTTTTTTCAGTCATTTTCTTTTCGTTCATCCGTCGTAAAATAAAATACGGCGCATTTGGGGTGGCAGATTCAATCAAATAATCTGCGATCAAATCACGGTTTTCTTCGTTAAATCCTTTGAGTCGTAACATTTCTGCGCTAAAATCGCCAACGATATACGTATACCGATCTAAATAATCGACATAGCGATCGTTAAAGGTTTTAACATCGAGTGCTTCACGATAATCTTTGACAATTTCAAATAGTCCATGCGCGGTTTCTAACATAGGTTTCACCTCACAGTTTATAATCATCGGGATCGAGCTCAAACTCATCGTAGACTTTTTTGCTTGATCCTTTTGGTGGATTGGGTTTGGATTGCTGTGTTTTGCTTGTTAGTTGACTTTTAGCCGGCACAACAAGCGCTAAGATAATATACACTAAGAAGACCATACCAAAACTAAAAAATAGTCCAACAATCGCGAGTACCCTAACGAGTGCAACATCGACATCGGCATAATCAGCGACACCTTTACACACCCCTAAAAACATTTTGTTTTGATCGTCGCGATATAATATTTTTGTCATCTAATCCTCCTTTAGTAAAACCACAGCCTGGCATTCAATGGCTTGTTTCTGACCAATCGGTCCTATGCCCTCTGCTGTCGTTGCTTTTATATTTATCTTTTTACTATCGATTTCCATCACATCACTAAGACGTTTTTTCATGGCATCAATGTAGGGTCTTAATTTTGGGGCTTCAAGAATAATCAAGCTATCGATATTCACGATATGATAACCATGCTCTTTTATCATATCACAAACCGTCTTTAATAAAACAAGCGAAGAGATATTTTCATATTGTGGATCGCGATCAGAAAAATGGCTGCCTAAATCACCGCGTCCTAAGGCCCCTATCATCGCCTCCGCAATGGCATGCACTAAACAATCGCCATCACTATGGGCGATGGCACCATAAGGTGCCTCGATTTTAATACCCCCAAGTATCAACGTCTTGCCTTTTTCTAAACGATGAATATCGGTACTTTGTCCTATTCGTATCATAGTATCCTCTCCAGCATTGTTCTATCTTCAGGCGTTGTCAATTTTAGGTTCATGCGATCACCAAGTACGACCCGTGACACTATATTGCGTCGTGCTTTCAATAAACTCGCGTCACAAGTATACTCTTGTTCATCATCAAGTGCATGGGCTTGCAAAATTACCGATGTTAAAAACGCTTGGGGTGTTTGGAGGATATACAACCCCTCACGAACGATATCACCGATGATTACTCCTTGATCAACACGCTTCACCGTCTCAACGATAGGCATGCCTAAGGACACGCTATCGTGGTTTTTTAACCCTGTTTTTAGGCGTGCTAAGCTTGTTTCACTAAAATATGGTCGTGAACCATCATGAATGAACACATACGGTGTTTTCACTTCTTTAAGTCCGATAAATGCACTGTCTTGTCTTCTTTTTCCTCCTGCAAGAACCCGACAACTTTGACCAAATAGCTCCTTTATTTTGGGGATATCTTCTCTTCTTGTCACAAAGATAACCTCTTGGCAATCTGGATCATTGCGAAAGCGTTCATAGGCGTGTTGGACCACGGCTTTACCTTTGATTTCATAAAACACTTTATTGAAGTTGAGTTGACTCCTTGTACTCTCACCACCGCATAAAATTAGCGCTGTGTACATGTTCTCACCTCGATTGTTTGCGTATTAGTAATAACAAAATCGACGGCCTGATCGTGGGCTTCTTTAGGAAGGCTCGTAACAAAAAAACTGGAGAAACAAACGCCGATTTTTAAGCCTTTATAGTCGTTTAGAAAATGATCATAATAGCCTTTTCCATACCCTAATCGATAGCCTTGTGCATCGAAATATAGTCCTGGCACAATGACGGCGTCTAGTGTACCCAAAAGCCGTTTTTCAGTGTTAGGGACTTGGGTATTTAAAGGGCCCTTCTTAAAGTGCTCACTATAGGGTGCAAACTGGATGCCTTCCTCCTCAATGAGTGGATAATACGTTTCATATGATACATCGAAACTCCGTAAATCGACTTCCTTATCAAGTGGATAGAACACACCAATACGATGGACATGATGTGTTGACAAAAACTGGGCTAATCGCTCGATAAGTTTCTCGTTGTAACCGTCGTAAGTATCTTGATTAATTAATTTACGTTCTTCGAGCGCTTTCTCGCGAAGCTGTTGTTTAGCTTTATACGTCGCAATAAACTGATCACACATCTCTTCCCAATCACGCTGATACCGTTTTGCATCGACCACTTCAAGATCTTCAACTGTAACGATATCCCGTCTCATTGCTGAGTTATAAAAAGCTTTACTTAAGCCATCTCCCGCTTCTTTATAGGCATAGACATAAGGCATTTCCCAATGAATCGCGGCTTTCAAACGGGTGTGCCCGTCAAGGGCAATCCAACGGTTTTTATACGGAAAAACTGGAACAATTACATCTTCTGGGGTTGCAAGCCACTGATTTAAGTCCGCCAACTTTTTTTCAGAAACTAACCATTGCGTCACACCAAGTTCTTGAGGATTAATCTGGAATAGTTCAACGTTAGGGAACGTCTTTATCAGGTTCCCAAAACAATCATAAAATAGTGTCACAAAGCCATTATGAAAACGGAATACATCGATTAATGAAGTGCCCCATTTCTCATCAAACGGCGTGATACGTGCCTTGTAAATATCAAAAATCTCAAACTCAATATATCGAATGGGATTCTCCTCGACGACATAGGCAAGCTTCTTTTGAAATGCTTCACGGGAAAAATGCTTGGATTCATGGGCTTGTGCCCTTCTAATCTTCATAGGGTTTAAATCCTAAAGGTGCTGCATACAACACCGTTTCTTGTTCTGTGTTAAGCTCTAAAGCTTGATTCAAAACATCATCATCAAACGCGCCAATCGCACACGTTTTCGCGTGTAAAGCTTCCGCAACAAGATAAAGGTTTTGGCAAATATGACCGGCATCAAGTAACAAATAGCGATAACCCCGCTCACCATAGCGATAGCTCATACGCTCGATGTCTGCGAACCAAAAAAACGTCACTGCAGCATCGATAACCATTCTTTGGTTCAGGCATCCCGCCAGTATTTTATCTGAAACTTGATCATATGGCTTTAGAAAAACAAGGGCATGATGCTCTGCATCATAAGCGTATAACCCTGTTTCAAGGTCTTCCATATGGTTTACCAAAATCAACGTTTCAAATGCGTGCCGTGCACCCGCAGAGGGAACAGTGCGAAACGTCGCTCTCCCCTCAACAACTTTCTTGACACCCTGTGTTGCCCATAATGCATAAGATAACGCCTCAGTATCCAATGGTTTCTTACTGTATTTTCGATGACTTTGTCTACGCTTTATCGCCTCATTTAACTCAATATTAGGCAGCTTAAGCGTTTCAATCGATGGCAGTGGTATCCGCTCTCCAAAAAACTCTTTAAATAGTTTGGGTTGCGGTTTACCCTCACTTTGATCGGTTTTTTCCATATGTTGATACTTACTTTCATTAAGGACTTTTAGAATCTTATCAATCATCGAATCCTCCTATTTTCCAATCACAAAATAGTTCTCATGAGTGGTATCATTTAATGCAATATCTAACGCTTTCATCGTTCTTTCTATCATTTCATCAATCGGCTCATCAAATACACTAATCTTTTGAATTCCAAAGGAAGGGAACACTGTTTCTTCTATACCACCAAACCGCATCGAAAAGTTTAATGCTTCTCCCCCGTGTTTAAGTGCTCTTTCTAAAATTTCATACTTACGATCATCTTTGACAACCATGGCAAAACGAATGCCTGATAGTCGGAAATAACTCTGGTCTTCCTTAACAAAATTAAAACGCATTTTATTTAAAAACTCGCCCATCATTAAATCGCCAATATCGCGACCATATTTACGGTTAATCGCAGGAATATTCGTTAGCTCAAAAAAGACTAAGTAATACGGACTTCTTTGACGGTTTAGACTTTGTAGGTACTCCAGTATTTCATGGTCAATCCGCAAACGATTCAACATATCGACCTCTGTCTCTGGGTAGTGTTTAACGTCAATCGATTTGACTAGACTAATAATCATTGTCCTATCTTCATAGTGAATGAGCGACCCGCTCTCTTTAATCCAGACATAGTGGTTTGCTTTTTTGATTCTATAGGTAATATCATACATCGATTTTTTCTTCGTAAGTTTGCGCAACGTGTTTTGATACATCGTCAAATCATCAGGATGAATTCGTGCTTCATAGTCGATTTGAGCAAACTCATTCTTATCAAAACCAGCAATTTTAAGTAAGGGATCATTCGCAAACATCATGCCATCATCACTTTTGAACGCAAGCCCATCCTTAAGCAACTCAATCATCGCGATAAAGCGTTTACGCAATGATTCTGAGGTTATCAACAATTGCTTATTCTCATTTTGAAGCACTTGGTTTTTTTTCAGGTGACGATTTTTCATAAAGATATCGCCAGGGCTAAACAAAAACATTGTAATCGCTAAGCCTATTAACGCGCTATACACTAACCATTCTGCAGTCATCGTAAAAACACTTAAGTAATCAAGCGCAAATCCGGCACCAACAAGCACCCATAAAAGTGTTTCTAACGCGCCAATCTTTAGTTTAATCCGCTTAACAACAAGCAATAAAAGCCAAGCAATCATAATGGCGAAATAAAGTTCACTAAGCATCTAATCACCACCTTTTTCAATAGAGTTTTGAATATAAAGAGATGGATAACGGTACGTTAAGTATAACATCATTAAAACAATATAAAGCGCGATGCTTTGGTAGCGATCGAGTAAAACAAAATGCCCTATCGTCACAAACACCAAGGCAAAAAACCAAAGTGAAGACAGCCCCCTCATCATCGTAAAAAACAACGATGTGTAGGCATACTTACTGTGATAATCATAACGTAAGTAAAGCCCGGTAACTTGATAACCTAAAAGTTTATAAAAAAACCAAATCGTCGTGACAGCCAGCCAGTACACACCGAGCATAAAGTCCTCAACATAATTTGTGAAAAGCGACACGATAAGGATGATAATCACGATTGCCATCATGAAAACATCCAATGAAATGACTTTTCTCAAAACCACCGATTGGACAACAAACTTCACCGTTTGCACAGATAAAGTAATGGTTGCGGCCAACCATAGTGGCAAGTAAAGCGCCATCCCACTAAACGCAACTAGCGACAGCATTAACGTAAAAAACATCGCCATTCCAAACGGTTTCACTGAAGGATATATCGGCTGATTCATAGGTTTACCAAAGCGAAAAATCCTGTAGACTTCTTCACTCGTATAGTTGCCTTCTAACTCAAACATCTGATGCATTTCGCTTTCTTCAAGCGATCGACAGTTCACGGCAATATCGTATAATCCTTCAATCGTCGACTTAAACTTTACATTATAGTCTCCGCTTAAACCCCGCTTAAGCTTAACCTCTTTGTCAGCAACGATGGTATAGGTATTTTTACCAATGATAAAGTGGGCGACTAACGGTTCGTTTAGCTCTTCTAATTGGACTTGGTTTGCAACAATGTTAATGAGTACATCCGGTGTCACACCTTTACTCTCACGGATTTGATAATCAATGCCAAAATCAATCAATGCGCCGATATCAATCCCCATTTGAATGAGTCCGGTAATCCCCGCTTCTGGTCGTGTATAGCTCCCCATAAAATACGTGTTCTTCCAAACATTGACATACTGGTACTTTTCAAACTGAAAGCGTTTCGTCAAGGAACTTCTTTCTTGATCTTTAGCGTAGTCATAACTTCCTGAATATTCGCTACCTTCCGAAATCTCGATAACGGAAAGGTGTTTTTCAATGCCTTTGAAATAACGTTCTAACACCCTTAGCAAGTCTTCTTTAACCGACTCACTATCACTTAAAAACTCAACTAAAAGCGCGCCTCTCCCCGACTCACAAACTTGCGAATAAATCTTTTTGTAGTTTAAAACACTAAGCAGTCTCACAGACTTCTCTATTGCAGTATCAAACAAATAGCGCGTTTTATAAACGTGAACGTTTTTTGCTTCGGTGTTTAATCCAATATAGGCCACGTGTTTTTTATGCTGCTTAATCTTCTCTTTGAACATTGAGTCAACCCGTTTTGAAATTAACCCTTTTCCTTCTTTCAAATAGTTATTGATAAACCTTCTTGGTTGGGCGTTAATACAGACATAATCCGCTTCGTACGTCCCTTTATTGGTGATGACTCTTCTCACCTCATCGTTTTCGACTTCGATGGCTTCGATATGTTCTGACTTAAACACAGATAAATAGGGGTTTTTCTCGATAAATAAACGATTGAGTTCCTCATAACTGTTTTGAATGAAATACGATTGCTCCATAATCACATTAAACCAACGGATAAAATAGAAGTAAGCGTTGATTTCATCAAGCTCTAATCCAACACTATGTTGCATTAACCCAAACTCACGAATCAGTTCAGGTTGGTCGAAATATTCCATTAAAACAGACTTAAGGTTTTGCGTTCCCCAAGCAGCTTGAAGGGCGGTGATAGTATACGGTTCATTACGTAAAAAACTTTGCTTCTGCGCTTTAAAATTTTCATAGTACGCTTGTAAATCATCAAAAAAACGATGAATAGCATCTCTTGATTTAGGATAGTGCCGTACCAAATAAAGTTTAAACCCGTTAAGATCATTCGGACGCGATACGAGGTTTCGACTTCGCGTGACGATTGTCGTTTCTAAATTAGGGAGGACTTTAAACTTTTCTTTCACGCCTAATCGATTCAAATAAAAAGCCAATAACTCATCTTTCTCAAGCCCACCAAATTCATGGTAGGGCATCGTAAATGCGTACTTAAATCCTTCCTGATCATTTAACACTTTTGACCCTTTAATGACTTTAGTATCGTCATCCACCAAAAAAAGTGCCACGTTGCGCATGCGTTTTGATAAATAACTTGCACTAGTAATCGCAGAAATGCCATTACCAATAACGATTACATCATATTTATTCATTTTGTCACCTCTTTTGGATATCCTTATTATACCATAGTCAAAGACGTTTAAAAGGTATTAAAAAAGCCTTTCGGCTTTAATTTTGCAAGTATTTTTCAAGGTATAAAATCAACGATTCTTTACTGATATCTTGATCGAGATGACCATCAACAGCAATGGATATAAACCCCGTTTGTTCACTGACGACGATGGTTAGCGAATCGGTAATTTCACTAATCCCAATGCCTGCGCGATGACGCGAACCTAAGTGCTTCGGTATATCGGTATTTTCACTCGGGGGAAAATAACATCCAGCACTTACAATACGGTTTCCTTTAATGATAACGGCACCGTCATGCAATGGCGTGTTCGGCATAAAAATCGTGGATAATAATTCAGCATTAATCGGTGATTGAATAGGGAATCCTGTGGCGATAAAATCATCCATATTTACAGCGCGTTCTAAGGTAATTAACGCCCCAATCTTCCGGTTAGAAAGGAAGTCTACACTTTTCACGAGTTCAATCTTCATATCTTCTTCAATAGTGTTCGCATGCAGTAATCCCCAACGCATGCCAAGCCGTTTCGACAATAAACGCATTTCTGTTTGAACGATAATCATCATTAAGACCAATAACGGTAAGAGTTTAATCATCGTAAGCGGGAGGTTATACTGATCTTGAGGGTAAGAAAACAGCATTAATACGAGCACAATAAAAAAACCAACGACAAAAAACTTTAAAAGACGATAGATGTTAATCGTTGTTTTTGCTTTAATCAACGTCGTAAAAATAGCGAGGAGATAAATATTTACAATCATGACATCGATTTCGTGCATCGTTGACCCTCCTTCGAAAAAAATAAGTATATAACGATAATAATTAT
This sequence comes from Candidatus Izemoplasma sp., assembly GCA_007117885.1. Taxonomy (GTDB): domain Bacteria; phylum Bacillota_I; class Bacilli_A; order Izemoplasmatales; family Izemoplasmataceae; genus CSBR16-104. The sequence continues at coordinate 24,237 of SKFS01000009.1, read as the reverse complement.
CAGTTTCATGATAAATTATATCATATATTAATTCGTTTTATGTAGCGATATCATTAAAAGAAAAATTGACCCTCTAATTTTACAAAAAAATAAAATCGCCGTATCTAGACATTTCATATCATCCACCAAAAGTCAAGGCTTAAAATCAAGAGAAATTTCTTTTATAATAAAAAATAGCACTTTTTTCTAGGAAGGTGAAAATATGAAAGTTTATCCACAAACATTAAAAGACCGTATCAATAACGATATTGAACGCTACTTCCCTCATCTGTTCCCTATTACTGAGCAAATGACAAAAAGTTTTACCGGTGTTTCACGATTAGTCATGCTCGATCGTTATACCCAAAAAGACTTATCTTTAAACACCTTAAACGTTGACGATCTCGTCATAACGATTGTCAGAGATGACCCAAAATTCCCCGCTCGTGGCATCGGTAATGTTGTGGCTATCGACGGCGACATGGTGACGATTAAAGTTGAAGATGAGTATTTAGGAACAACTGAGGATGCCGATAAAAATGGTCAGATTAAACGCTTGAAGCGTCAGATTGATAAGCCCTTAGAACTTTACTTCGAACAAATTGCTAAGCGTCTTGCTGAACACTTAGGCGAAGAAGAATCCGCATCAATGCGTGAAGCCTTTTTCAAAGAAGTTTCTGAACTAAACCTCGTCCCTGCAGGAAGAATTCTTTTCGGTGCAGGTTCAAATACACAGGTTACTTATTTCAACTGTTTTGTCATGCCTTTTATTCATGACTCACGCGGTGGCATAAGTGATCACCGTAAACAAGTGATGGAAATTATGAGCCGCGGCGGCGGAGTGGGTACAAACGGATCCACGTTAAGACCTAAAAACGCGCTTGCCAAAGGCGTTAATGGAAAATCAAGTGGCGCGGTAAGTTGGTTGCATGATTTATCTGAATTGACCCATCTCGTTGAACAAGGTGGATCCCGTCGTGGTGCACAGATGATTATGCTTGCCGATTGGCATCCTGACATCGTTGAGTTTATCGTCTCGAAAATGCAAAATCCAGCGATTTTACAGTTTTTAATTGATACGATTAAAGAACCTACCATTGTTAGAGCGGCAAAAAATAAACTCAAATTTATTCCTTTGAGTGATCAAGAAGTCGAAATCAATGAGTACATTCTTGAACAAGCCAAAATAAATCCCGATTTGTTTTCTAAACGGATCGTTGACCAAGCTTTTGAACGATTGAATAAAGGCGGTCACCATGAGGTCAACAATCCAGAGTTTTTATCCGGTTCAAACATATCTGTTGCGATAACGAAAGAGTTTATGGAAGCGGTTAATAACGATGATCTCTATGCTTTGCGCTTCCCAGACATCGATAATTATAACGATGACGAAAAACGGATCTACGATGAAAAATGGCAAGAAGTTGGCGATGTTCGTGAATGGGAAGAAATGGGCTTAGCGATTAAAACGTATCAAAAAATACGGGCTAAAGAACTATGGAATCTCATCAATATTTGTGCAACCTACTCTGCAGAACCTGGGCTATTCTTTATCGATAACGCCAACGAAATGACCAATGCTCGGGGTTATGGGCAAAAGGTAGTATCCACAAACCCTTGTGGAGAACAGCCGCTTGCACCTTACTCCGTCTGTAACTTAGCTGCGATCAACCTTGCCAATATGGTCGACCTAAAAACTAAAGATGTCGACTGGGTTAAATTCGAAAACACCATCAAAACCGCTGTACGATTACAAGATAACGTTATTGATAAAACCCACTATTTTTTAGAGGAAAACCGTCATCAAGCACTCGGTGAGAGACGGATTGGATTAGGGGTTATGGGCCTTCATGATTTACTTATTTGGTGTAACCGTCGGTACGGCGCGAAAGATGGCCTTCAGTTTATCGATAAAATCTTTCAATTCCTCGCGACTAAAGCCTATGAAACAAGTATTGAACTCGCTAAAGAAAAAGGTTCGTTCCCCTTTCTTAAAGACGAACATCGCGAAGCCTTCATTCAAAGCGGATACATGAGAAAAATGCCTGAGAATTTACGGCAAGATGTTTTAAAATACGGGATTCGCAACTCCCACTTACTTACAATCGCACCCACAGGATCAACCGGAACCATGGTCGGTGTCTCAACCGGCTTAGAACCCTACTTTGCCTTTAGTTACTTCAGAAGTGGTCGCTTAGGTAAGTTCATTGAAGTCAATGCTCCGATTGTTGATCACTATTTAAGCGCCTATCCTGGATTTACAAAAAACACCCTTCCTGAAACCTTTGTTAGTGCGATGGAACTCACACCTGAAGAACACGTGGATGTTCAGTGCACAATTCAAAACTGGGTCGACTCATCCATCTCAAAAACTGTAAATGCACCAAAAGGCTACTCTGTCGAAGAAGTCGAACAAGTTTATCAACGGCTCTATCATGGTGGGGCTAAAGGTGGCACTGTTTACGTAGACGGTTCCCGTGATGCGCAAGTTCTCAGCTTAACGAAGGATGATAAAGATAAACCGCTTAAACCAAAACAAGTCGACATTCAAGACCTCGGTGTTGAACTCGAAGAAGAGAAAAAAGAACCAAAAGTATCAAAAACAAAAGGCTTGCGCAGTGACCGACAAGATCGAAACATCGGTGTAGAAGCTGGCGATATCTGTCCGATTTGCTTAGAAGGAACCGTTGAAAATCTTGGCGGATGCCACACTTGTACTAACTGCAACGCCCAATTAAAATGTGGACTTTAAGAAGCGCAAGACTGCGCTTCTTTATTTTATATTTTCCTTGAACATGCTATACTATGAATGGGGTGATACAATGAAAAAAGCACTGCTCGTAGGTCTTGACTACTATAAAGGACAAAAGATTATTACCTACATGCAAGAGCTCAAAGCGCTTGCAGAGACACTCAATATTGACGTATTTGACAGTGTCACACAAGACAACAAACAAGCCTCACCACAATTTAAGATTGGCAGTGGAAAAGTTCAAGAGATTAAAGCGTTAATCGATGTTGAAAAACTCGATCTTGTTATTTTTAACGACGAACTCACAGGCAGTCAAGTACGCAACCTCGAAGAAGTTCTCGGTGTGCCTGTCGTCGATCGTACGCTATTAATTCTTGATATTTTCGCCAAACGGGCAAAAACTAAAGAAGCAATGCTTCAAGTTGAAGTCGCGCAACTCAAATATTTACTGCCAAGACTCACCTCTTTAAACGCTTCTTTTGAACGCCAACAAGGTGGTATCGGTTCACGTGGTCCGGGAGAAAAAAAGATTGAAATGGATCGCCGAAAAATCGAAAACGAATTAAACACTTTAGAAAACGCGCTTAAAAGCATTGTCACTGTCCGCCAATCCAACCGTAAATACCGTCAAAAAACGATGATTAAAACCGTCGCAATTGTCGGCTACACAAATGCTGGGAAAAGCACCTTAATGAATGCCTTAATCAACGCGTCAAACACCTCAAACAATGAGACTAAAGATGTCTTTGTTAAAGACCAACTCTTCGCCACCTTAGAAACCACCTCACGGCGTATTGAGCTTGCTAATACCAAACCCTTTCTTCTCACTGATACCATTGGCTTTGTCTCAAACTTACCTCATGATTTAGTCGAAGCCTTTAAATCGACACTGGAAGAGATTAAGGAAGCCGATTTATTACTCCATGTTGTGGATTTCTCGAATCCTTATTACTTCGATCAAATCTTAACAACACAAAAGGTTCTTGATGAACTCGGCGCCAGCGATATCGAAACGCTCTATGTATTCAACAAAATCGATTTAACCGATGAAAATGTTCCGCATGGTTTCTCCCCAGCAGTAAAGATTTCATTAACAGAAAATAAAAACATCGATTTACTCATAACACAAATTCGGCGTTTATTAACCATCGATGATAAAATCGTCACCTATAAAATCCCTTACAGCCAAGGCGATATTGTGAACACATTGATTGAACACTCAGAGATTCTTAATCGAAAATACGATGAACATGGTACGGAGATTAAAGCTAAAGTCTCTAAAATACTTCGGACACAACTTAAAGACTATGAACAATAAAAGGTGTGAAGTTTCACACCTTTTATAACGTCTCTTTAAAGCGTTCTATTAGTCTAACTAAATCGTTGAATTCCTTAAGGTTTGTTATTTCTCTACGCACATAGGTTGCGTTAGGCATACCCTTTAAATACCATGCTGCATGTGAACGCATTTCTAACATCGCAATCCGTTCACCTTTATCTTCAATCAGTAATTTTGCATGCTCGATAATCATTGCCAAGCGCTCTTGATAGGAAACCTCAGGTGTATAGAAACCCTCTTCCAAATAATCCACTGTCTGTTTAATGAGCCAAGGATTACCAAGTAATCCACGACCAATCATTACCGCATCACAGCCCGTTTCACTGAGCATTCGCTTCGCATCTTCGGGAGTCTTAATGTCCCCGTTACCAATCACCGGGATCGTCACTGCCTCCTTCACCGCTTTAATAACCGACCAATCAGCCTTCCCTTTATACATTTGCACACGTGTTCTAGGATGAATCGCGATAGCGCTGACACCCGCACGTTCAAGTAATTGCGCCAACTCTACCGCATTTATCGCGTGGCGATCCCATCCCGAACGAATTTTAGCTGTTATCGGTTTTTTAGAAACAGCGACCATTCTTGACACCAAATCAAAAACTTTCTCCGTGTCTTTCATCAGTGAGGCGCCACCATTACTTTTAACCACTTTAGGCACAGGACAACCAATATTAAAATCGATAATTTGCGCGCTTGAGGTTTTATTGATAAATTCTGTCGCGTACTCAAGATGCTTTGGATTCGCCCCAAATAATTGTAAAGAAACGAGCCCTTCATCCGCTTTAATCTCTGTCATTTTTATCGTTCTTTGGTTGCCGTGAACAATGCCGTTATCACTAATCATCTCCGTGTAGATTAACCCTGCACCAAACCGTTCAGCAATCACTCTAAACGCCCGATTAGAAATCCCCGCAAGCGGTGCAACAACAACCCTGTTTTTAATCAAAACATCACCGATTTTAATCATGCCTATCACTCCTAAATCTTCCCTATTCTGCCATAGTTTAAATTCTTTTTCAATCTTTTTGACTAAAAATTAAACTGTGCTATAATAAGCGCGGTGATCACAATGAAAGACTATTTAGTAAAAGCCTATGCCTTTAACGGAACTGTGCGTCTTTATGTCGCAAACACAACACAGCTCGTGCGTCATGCACAAAAAATTCATGATTTATGGCCGACGAGTGCCGCAGCACTTGGCCGTGTATTAACCGCAAGCATCATTATGGGTGCCATGTATAAAGACGATCAAGAACTGACCATTCGTGTCGAAAGCAACGGGCCTATCCAAGGGATTGTTGCAACCACAAACGCAAAAGGGGAAGTTCGCGGATATGTTGGAAATCCGCATGTTTTTTTACAGTACAACCATGGTAAGCTCAATGTTTCTCAAGCGGTTGGCGAGGGCTTCATCCATGTCACAAAAGATGTCAAAGTTCGTGATATCTTTACTAGTACTGCGCCTATTCAAACGGGTGAGATTGCTGAGGACTTCGCCTATTACTTTACAGCGAGTGAGCAAATCCCATCTGCAGTAGCCTTAGGCGTTAAAGTTAATGAAGATAACAGCATCCTTCATGCCGGTGGCTTTATTTTACAAAGAATGCCTGGATGTCCTGAAGAAACCATTGAGAAAATCGAACAACGTTTAAAAACATTACCCAGTATGACAGACCTTCTCGAAGCCCATAAAACACCCGAAGATATCGTTGCTTTAATAACCGAAAACGATCACCAACTGTTGCATATATTAAATCTCTCCTATGCTTGTGATTGCCATAAAGAGAAATTCGAGCGTGGTTTAATCTCGCTTGGGAAAGAACAGTTAGAAACACTTCTTATTGAAGACAAATCGATCGAAACAATCTGTCACTTCTGTCAAACTAAATACCATTTCAATGAAGCTGAACTTAAAGCGTTGATTGAAGAAACCACCCGCTAAAAAAATCGTCATAAATTAGACGATTTTTTTGTTTATAACACTTTTAAGTAGTTCTCAATTTCCCATTCTGTCACTGTCATCCGAAAACGATCCCATTCCGAGTACTTAGCTTCTAAAAACTTTGTATAGACATGCTCACCTAACGTCTCTTTAACTAAGGTGTCCTCACGTAACGCTTTGAGGGCATCTTTTAAGTTCTCTGGCAAGTTCTTAATCCCCATCATTTCTCTTTCTTTACGTGTTAGCTCATAAAGATTTATATAGACCGGTTCAACACCATTCAATTTTTCTTGTATCCCATTTAGACCACTCGCTAAAATAACACTCATCGCTAAATAAGGATTGGCCGATGGATCAACACTGCGAATTTCAGTCCGCGTTTGCTTACCTCTTTTCGCTGGAATACGTATCATCGCTGATCGATTCGCATCACTCCATGATATATAACAAGGTGCTTCATACCCTGGAACTAACCGTTTATAAGAGTTCACTAAAGGGTTCGTGATCGCGGTAAATCCTCGTGCATGACGCATAATTCCTGCAATCCATTGGATTGCCACCTCACTTAATTCAAGAGGGCGTTTTGGGTCATGAAATGCATTGCGTCCATCGGCATATGTCAACGAACAGTTAGTGTGCATCCCTGAACCATTAATATTCGCGATGGGTTTAGGCATAAACGTCGCATGAAGTCCGTGACGTTTTGCAACATTTTTAACAACCAACTTAAAAGTTTGTAAGTTATCACACGCGTCCAATGCATCTTTAAATTCAAAGTTAATTTCGTGCTGGCCTGGAGCAACCTCATGATGCGAAGCTTCCATAATAAAGCCGAGCCTTTCTAGTTCTAAAACGATATCTCTACGACAATCTTCAGCCCCATCAACTGGCGCTAAATCAAAGTAGCCACCATGGTCGTTTGACGTGAGTGTAATCTCTCCTTTTTCGTCCAAACGAAATAGAAAAAACTCCGGTTCGACACCAATATTAAAATGCGCAAAGCCCATCTCACGCATCGTTTTCAACGTTCGTTTTAACACCCCGCGTGGATCGCCTAAAAATGGTTCTCCTGATGGTAAATACACATCGCAGATCAAACGGGCAACGTTACCATACTTCGTGTTTTCCCAAGGAAGAATCAACCACGTATTCAAATCTGGATATAAATACATATCCGCTTCCTGAATTCGCACAAACCCATCGATAGATGAACCATCGAACATCACTTTGTTATCCAACGCGTCTTTGAGTCCTCGTACAGGAATCTCAACGTTCTTTATGACACCGTGGATATCCGTAAAGCAAAGACGGATGTATTTGACATTATTTTCTTTTGCCGAATCGAGTATCTCTTTTTTAGTCATAGTCCTCTCCCCTATTAAAAAAACTCAAGAATAAATGCAAGCATTTTCTCGAGTTTTTAATTTTTAGTCTTGCTTGATGTCACTATTATATCACTCTATACCATCTCTGCAAGATGTAAACGTTTTAACGATAAAGAGGGTAACGATCGGTAAGAACTTTAACCCTTTCTTTTACTTCTTTCAATACAAATTCATTCTCTGGATTCATCAAGGTATCAAAGATGAGCTGGCCAATTTCGTGCATCGTCTCTTCATTGAAATGCCGTGAGGTTAACGCCGCTGTCCCTAAACGAACACCACTGGTAATAAACGGTTTTTCAGGATCGTTAGGCACTGTGTTTTTATTGCAGGTAATATGCACACTCTCCAACAACTCTTCTGCTTGTTTACCTGTTAACCCTGTGAGCGATTTAACTTCGACTAAAACTAAATGATTATCCGTGCCCCCACTCACCACATGAAATCCTAAGCGTACTAATGACTCTGCCAAAGCTTTAGCGTTTCTAACCACTTGATGCATGTAGGCTTTAAACTCTACCGTAGAAGCTTCTAAAAACGCCGCTGCCTTGGCCGCAATAATATGCATCAACGGGCCACCTTGAATGCCTGGAAAAACAACTCGGTTTAAGTTTTTATAAATCTCTGGATCATTCGTTAAAATAATCCCTCCACGCGGTCCCCGTAACGTTTTATGTGTCGTTGAGGTCACAATATCCGCAATCTCACACGGATTATTGTGAATCCCTGCAGCAACCAACCCAGCTATATGTGCCATATCAACCATTAACTTAGCGCCTACAGCGTCAGCGATTTCTCTAAATTTTTTAAAATCAATTTCACGCGAGTATGCACTGGCACCTGCAACGATTAACGCCGGTTTAACTTCCTTAGCCATTGCTAAAACCTGATCGTAATCCAATGTTTCTGTTTCAGCGTCGACACCATAGCTAAAGAACTGATAATCTTCACCACTGAAGTTCAAAGGATGACCGTGGGTTAAGTGTCCCCCGTGATCTAAGCTCATCCCTAAAATCTTATCACCGTGTTTGACAATCGCACGATACGCACCCATGTTTGCAGTGGATCCTGAATGGGCTTGGACATTCACATACTTAACATTAAACAGTTTTTTAAGTCGCTCTCGCGCTAAATCCTCAACTTGATCGACAAACTCACAGCCACCGTAATAGCGTTTACCTGGATAGCCTTCAGCATACTTATTCGTTAAAATACTGCCTTGCGCTTGAAGTACCGATTCACTCACAAATTTCTCACTCGCGATGAGTTCTAAATGCGCTTCCTGACGTTCTTTTTCACGGTTCATTGCCATAAACAACTCTTTATCATGCACTTTAATATGATCCATCGTTACCCTCCTGTTTTAGAGTTAAATAAACTCCTTTTCTATTAATGACATCCACAACCACGCTTTCTTCAAAACGGGTAGGAATATTTTTACCTACATAATCAGCCCGTATCGGTAACTCACGATGGCCACGATCAATCAAGGTTGCGACTTGGATTAAAGCTGGCCTCCCATGATCAACCACCGCATCCATGGCCGCACGTATCGTTCGACCTGTATAAAGAACGTCATCCACTAAAATAACGTTCTTGCCTTTTAAATCAATCGTTAATCGTTCTGAGCTAACTTCTTTTCGGTCATCACGATAACCAGAAATATCGAGTTCGTATGTCGGGATAGACAATCCCTCAAACTCAAGAATACTTTTCTGCAAAAGCTTTGCGATCGGATAGCCGTTTCGTTTAATGCCTAATAAAACCATATTGCCATAATCTTGATGACGTTCTAAAATCTCATGAGCCATCCGTCGTAACGTTCGTTCAACAATCACATAATCAAACAGTAGTTTCATACGATCACCTCGCGTCACTTACTATTGTACTGAATTTTATAGGTATTGTAAACTATTTAATAAAGCGTTTACATTCGCTAATAATGTAAAAAAAAGGCTGTCCGAAGACAGCCTAACTATTTACATAATGACTTGCAATGCAAAGAAGAGAATGAAAACAACCATTAAGATATACATAATTGGGTTAACTTCTTTAGCACGCTTAGTGAAAATCATAATAATTGGATAGAAAATAAATCCAACCGCTATCCCTTCTGCAATCGAGAAGGCAAAAATCATAAAGACAATCGTTAGGAATGCTGGAACTAAAATCGCTTTATCGTCCCATTCAATATTCTTAAGCTGGGTAACCATCAATGCGCCGACCATGACTAACGCCATCGCAGTAACCGGTGAATAAACAACCCCCGTCGCAGGATCAAAGACCCCAGTAACAACGCTTAAGAGTGGATAAATCAAGAGTGATACAAGGAACAATACCGCAACAGTTACTGCCGTTAATCCCGTGCGTCCACCTTGTTCAATCCCTGTTGAAGACTCAATATAGCTCGTCACCGTACTCGTACCTAACATTGACCCTCCGACTGTTCCGATGGCATCCGCGAGTAACGCTCTATCGCCACCGACAAGCTCACTGTCATCATTAATAAGACCGGCTTGATTTCCTACAGCCATTAAGGTACCTGCTGTATCAAAGAAATCGACGAACAAGAAGATAAAGATAATAAACCACGCTGAAGGATGGCTAAAGAGTTCAGCAAAACCACCTCTAAACGGTGCAAAGAGGGTTTCTCCTACCTCGTCTAAGAAGCCTACAGAGAAATCCGTAGAGAACGCTGGCATGGTTCCAACACCGATTGCACCTAAAATCAGACCGACGATAGCGGTCGTTGCAATCGCGATAATCAATGCAAACTTATTGCCCATCGAGTATAAGATAACAACAAGAATTAAACCGAAAATACCGAGTAAAACCGCTGGATGACTCACATCGCCTAGTTCAACTAAAGTGGCTGGACTACCCACGACAAGTCCCATGTTTTTTAAACCAATGAACGTAATAAAGAACCCAATCCCCGCGCCAACCGCGAATTTGAGTCCTTGGGGAACCGCGTTAATGACTTGACGACGAATGCCTGTGACAGAAACCAACAAGAACAAAATACCGGAGATTAAAACCGCCGCCAAGGCGCCACGCCAACCGACACCATCAAAACCAAACAAGACGACATTGTAGGTAAAGAATGCATTAATGCCCATTCCTGGAGCTAGCGCTACCGGATAATTTGCCACTAAGCCCATAATTAAACAGGCAATTGCTGAGGCCACTGCGGTCGCAAAGAAGACGCCACCAAATGGCACTCCGGCTTCATTAAGCATACCCGAGTTAACTGGCAAAATATACGCCATCGCTAGGAATGTTGTAATACCCGCTAGAATTTCAGTCTTGATTGTCGTATTGCGTTCTTCTAGCTTAAAAAACTGTTTTACCTTTTCCATTAAAAAAATCCTCCTCTTTTTTTGATAGTTAGCATGTAAAAACCAAAAAAAGGGAGAATAATCTCTGTATAAATTATCATGTACCATAGTCCCAACATTTACGGTGCTTGGGGTAGAGACGATCAGACCCTATTTCTGAAAATATACGATACTAACTAATATTAATTTTACCAAAAAAATCAATGATTACAACGAAAAATAATATTAAATCTTTGTCATAACTATTTTTTCTCTTCGCTTAGGACCCAACGTCTCACTAGTTTATGGTTAATAAACAACGTCAATAAGTACGCGAAAATCACACCGATTAAAATCAACACTCCACTCACGAGCCAGAAGGCTTCGGGTACGATTAGAATCAATGGATCAGCAATAAAAACGCCTGGATAATGAGGGTGTTCAATACTTGGTAACTGCCAACCCCCATCAAAGAAAAGCAAGTGAAACCAAGTGAAAATACGCCCAAAATCAATCACAAACCAAGTGCCTACAAAAACTACAAACGCGAGCGGTAACCAAAACGATTGCTTTAACGTTTGATACAGCCACAACGTATCCTTTTTACCCATAATCACAAGCGAACTCACCGCAAGTAAAAGCGCAATCACCGCAGTGACTCTCAAGCGGGTATACACCTCGCGGACATCCACCATATGATCAATTGCAATTTGTGTCATGACAGGATTTGGATCATTTTCATCTTCGCCAAAATACATATCATCATGACGATAATTAATATAATCAATCAACTGTCTAGCAACATACATATGATCATAATAAATTTGATCATGGGTACGGTAAAGGCCTTTAGAAATTCGCATATACGGCGTCGTTGTAAGCAATGACGCAAAGAGCATTATCAAGACAATCGGGTATGAAATATAAAAAATCCATGATAGAACCTTTCTCATGCTTCTTCCTCCTTAAAGACCCGTTGATAAATCGTTTCAACGTGTTGTAACACTGAGACAGTATCAAAACACGCTTCGATGGTTGGTTTATCCAAAATCGATAGAATTTTCTCGTGGGCTTTGATCGATTGCCTAAAATCACGCTTCTCTTGATAAGCATTCAAGGCGATGGGTTGAACTAAATCATACGCTTCTTCGCGAGATAATCCTTGATCAATTAACGCCGTTAACACCCGTTGAGAAAAAATAACGCCGTGCGTAAGATCAAGGTTTTTTTGCATCTGAGCTTCATCGACTGATAGATTTTCAATGACCTTTATCATCCGGTCAAACATGTAATCAAGGAGCATCAAGGCGTCCGGAATGATAACGCGTTCTACCGATGAATGGGAAATATCCCGTTCATGCCATAAAGCGATATTCTCAAATAAAGGTTGTACATAACTGCGCATCATTCGTGCGCATCCTGTCAAGTTTTCGCTCGCAATGGGGTTCTTCTTATGCGGCATCGCTGAAGAGCCTTTTTGATTTTTATCAAAGGGTTCAGAGACCTCGCTCACTTCAGTGCGTTGAAGATGACGAATTTCCACGGCTATTTTTTCTATTGTCGCGGCCATTAACGCTAAAACACACCCGTATTCTGCGTGGCGATCACGTTGTAATGTTTGAGTACTGATTGCGGCACTCGCAATCCCTAGTTTCTCACAAACACGGTCTTGGAGCGCAGGAGATGTATAAGCGAACGTGCCGACTGCACCGCTTAACTTCCCCACTTCAATGCGCTTCCTAACCGCATTAAATCGTTCTAAATGACGCTTAAACTCATCGTAATATAAGGCAAACTTAAGACCAAACACGGTTACATCCGCATGAATGCCATGGGTTCTACCTATCGTTAAGGTCGATTGATATTGCAAGGCTTTCGCCTTTAACACCGTTAAGATTTGCTTCATGTGCTTAAGGATCATGGCATTCGCTTGTTGGTAAATCACAGCGAGCGCTGTATCCACAACATCGGTCGATGTCAAGCCATAATGCACCCACTTTTTTTCCTCACCTAACGTCTCGCTCAACGCTCTAGTAAAGGCGATAACATCGTGTTTAGTCTGTTTTTCGAGCGCATAAATGCGCTTGAGATCAACGCGACCGTTTAGTTTTATGGTTTCGATATCTTGCTTAGGAATTTTACCGAGCTCAGAAAAAGCTTCCAATGCAGCGATTTCAACAGCGAAATAGGTTTTAAACTTAACCTCATCGGAAAACAGTCTTGCCATCTTTTCTAAACGGTAACGTTCAATCATGCAAACACCTTCTTTTTACTTAGATTCTAACATTAAGAAGCATTCAATGGTATTTTCAAGCAACGACGCAATCGTCATCGGTCCAACTCCACCGGGTACAGGTGTGATAAACGAGGCTTTCTCCTTAGCACCGTCAAAATCAACATCCCCTACCAGTTTGTCATCAAGACGATTGACACCCACATCAATCACCACTGCACCGTCTTTAATCATATCGGCAGTGACCATGTGTGCACGCCCGACGGCGGCAACTAAAACATCGGCGTTAAGCGCTAATTCTTTTAAGTTCGTCGTTCTTGAATGGGCAATGGTCACCGTCGCGTGTTCTTTGAGTAAAAGCATCGCAACGGGTTTTCCAACGATATTACTACGGCCAATAACGAGCGCAGATTTTCCTTTAAGTTCAATGCCGGTACTATTGAGCATCGTCATAATCCCTTTAGGCGTGGCTGGTAAAATCCCTTTTTCTCCTAAATGGACGGCAGCGACATTTAAGGGGTGGAATCCGTCGACATCTTTCTCTTTTTGAATTGCGTTAATCACTTTATTCTCATCAATATGCTTAGGTAATGGCAATTGCACCAAAACGCCATGCACATCTTGATCGTTATTGAGCTGTGTGATGAGTGCTAAAAGTTCCTCCTCAGTAATGGTTTCCTCTTTACGCATTAAAGTACTCTTCATGCCCGCTTTTAAACACGCTCTTTCTTTTGCGGTGACATACGATAAACTCGCTGGATCTTCCCCCACTAAAATCACGACTAAGTGCGGTACTTTTTGATACTGTTCTTTTAATGCTGTAACTCTTTCTTTCACTTGTGCACGAATTTCTTTTGATAGTTCTTTGCCACTAATAATTTGACCCATTGTTTTCTCCTTTGTATATTTTATAGTATTCTTCTTTTAATAGACTGTAGACACCAAGATCGGCGAATCCACCGGTATGAAGTTTGTGGGCTTTACGTTGGATGCCTTCATACACCATGCCGACTTTTTCCATAACTTTTCCTGAACTAGGGTTTTCAGTGCAGTACCGCGCATAAACCCGCTGCACACCGACAGCCTCAAATAAATGCTTCAACAATGCGCTTAACGCTTCTATGGCGATGCCTTGTTTCCAGTAGGGGCGTGCGATACAGTACCCTACTTCTGCGGATTCAGAACGTTCCGAAAAACGCACACATCCGAGCGATCCAATCGGTGTGTCGGTGTCTTTTAACACAATCAGATAGTGGTAGGTATGCGGTAAACTATACTGCTCAATAAAGAACTTAATGGTCGCTTGCGTCTCTTCAATGTTTTCATGAGGCAACCATGTGAGGTATCGCGTCACTGCTTCGTCTTGACACCAGTTCATAAACATCGCTTCGGCATCCTCTACGGAAAACTTCCGGAGGATTAAACGCGGGGTTTCTAAGGGGATTGAACCTCTATCTTTAAGCATTGTCGTTCTCACTAATATGGGTTATCTCGCCAAAAAACATAATATGGGTATCGTCGTTAGGATAATGTTTTGTCTGAATCGATTGAGGAATTAAACTCGGTTCTTGCGTTTGGCGATAAAGTAGCTTGCACTCATAGTTTAATGGACACTCTTTAATGACGGGTGTCTCTACCGTTTGTGAAGGCATCACGGTTAACTGTGCTACATGAAACTTATCTCCATCTCTCCCAGATTGCGTACCGGCAATTTTAAGTGCTTCGTTTAAGTCGCCGATTTTCGGTACATTGATGGTAAAACACTTCGCGGTTTTTAACAGCGAATACGTATAGCGTGAATAGCGCACATACGCAATGAACACTGGTTTATTCCAAATGATTCCTAGATGTCCCCAAGCAATGGTCATGGTGTTGACACCCTGTTCCCCTTTGACGGTCATAAACACCCCTTTAGGAAGCTGCTTAAAAAAGTGTTCTGAGCCTTTATAAAGTTCGATCATACCATCAATCCTTTAATAAATATTTTGATACTTTTCTTTAAGATAACGAATATAATATTCAGGATTAAAATCCTCGTTAGTAATCTCCTTTAACAGTTCTCTTGGTTTCTTTAAGGAACCAAACTGATGGATTTTTTCTTTCAACCAGTCATTGATTTTATCCATTTGATTGGCCTTAATGATTTGCTCAAAGTCAATGTCATTGATCATCGCATAATAGATTTGGGCAGCGTAAGCACTTCCGAGCGCATACGTTGGAAAGTAGCCAAACATGCCGGCACTCCAGTGAACATCTTGAAGAACCCCTTCACTATCATTTTGGGGTTCAATCATTAAGTACTGTTTAATCTTTTGATTCCATATCTTCGGCAAACTATCCACATCAAGATTCTCTTCAAAAATCATCCGTTCGATTTCATAGCGAATGAGAATATGTAGTGGATACGTAAGCTCGTCCGCTTCAACACGAATGAGCGACTCTTCTACCCAATTGATGCCTTGATAAAACTGGTCCACTGTGACCGTCTTGAGTTGTTCGGGAAAACGTTGTTTAAAGTTCTCATAATGGACTTCCCAAAACGCTTTACTCCGGCCAATCATGTTCTCATAAAAGCGTGATTGTGATTCATGCATGCCCATGGATGTACCACTGTTTAAGTTTGTTGTATCGAGCGCTTCATCAATCTGCATTTCATAAAGCGCATGGCCGAGTTCGTGAATCGCCGCAAAAATACTTGAAAACACAAAGTCCTTTAAGTAACGAACCGTAAAGCGAACATCTTGTGAGTGGGTGTTCCATGTGAATGGATGCACACTTTTCTTTAATAGACCCCGATCTAAATCATACTTAAAGACTTCCATTAAATACTCAACAAACTGTTTTTGATTGCCTTCATCGTAGAGATCCGTTATAAACGCCGGCTTCTCTTGAGGTTTTTTCGCAAGAACTTCTTTAACAAAAGGGACAAGTTCAGTTTTAATGACGTCAAAGAACTGATCGTACGCTTCTTTCGTCATGCCTTCTTCAAAATCATCCAGTAAAACATTATAGTGGTCTTCTTGGTAGCCACGATAAGCAATCATTTTTTTCTGTGCTTCGATAATTTCTTTCAAATACGGCTTAAATGCTTCATAGTCGTCGTTTTCTTTCGCGTCTTCCCAAACACGTTGACTCATTGTAATTAGTTTTGAGTAGGCAATGTAGTCATCTTTCGGTATCTTAACAATCTTATCTAAGCTTCGCTTCGCTTTTTCAACTTCTTTGCGTGTTTGAACATCGAGTTCCTCGCGTTGATTATACAAGCCATAAACGGCTTCTTGGTAGGCCTCTGATGTCGCTAAAGAAAAACTCTCTCCGCTAATGATACTGAGCATTTCTGCACGATAAGGAAAGGCCTTTTTAGGGGCTTCAGTATTTGAATCCCAGCTAGCAATGTTCAGGACCAATTGATAGGCCTTTTGCTTCTTCTGGATGGCTTTAAATGTCTTGACAAGTTCCATAGTTTTCATCTCCTAATGTCTATTATATCAAAGAAAGTAAAAACGGTGCGCATCGATTGAATGCGCACCGAGATATGAACTAGAACAATCCTTTGGCGTTTCCGTCTTCATCGATGTCCATTTGCATCGCAGCAGGCTCTTTCGGTAATCCCGGCATGGTCATCATTTCACCGGTTAAAGCAACAATGAATCCTGCCCCAATCGAAGGTCTTAACTCGCGAACGGTAATCATGAAATCACGCGGTCTTCCATAGACTTTAGGATCGTCGGATAAACTCATTTGTGTTTTAGCCATACAAACTTGGAGTTTATCCCAACCTTCTTTCTTATACTTCTTAAGCTGTGTTAAGGCTTCTTTACTATAATTAACCCCTTTAGCTCCGTAGACAGTTTTCGCGATATTCTCGATTTTTGTTTCTAAGCTATCGCTTAACTCATACATCCGTTTAAATGGTTTGGTGTTCGTGTTAATGGCTTCGATGACTTTATGCGCTAAATCCACCGCACCTTCGCCACCTTTTTCCCAAACTTTACTCACTGAGTATGGATGTTGATGGGTTTCTAACCACTCACTCAGTGCCTTCACTTCATTATCGGTATCTAAAACAAAATGATTGATGGCGACAATATAAGGTAAGTTAAAAGCTTGGATTGTTTCAATATGCTTCTCTAAGTTTTCAATGCCTTTTTTAAGGGCCTCAACGTTTTCTTCTTTTAAGTCGTCTTTCTTGACGCCACCATGCATCTTAAGTGCCCGAATCGTTGCGACTAAAACAACTGCACTTGGATCAAATCCGGCTTGCTGTGTTTTAATATCTAAGAACTTTTCAGCCCCTAAATCCGCTCCAAAACCGGCTTCAGTAATGACGTAATCGGCCATTTTCCGTGCCATGTTTGTCGCGATAATACTATTGCAACCGTGCGCGATGTTCGCAAAAGGGCCACCATGGACGAGCGCCGGTGTATTTTCAAGCGTTTGAACTAAGTTCGGCATAATCGCATCTTTTAAAATAAGTGTGACCGCTCCGTGGGCTCCTAAATCACCGACAGTAACCACTTTGCGTTGGTAGGTATAGCCAATGACAATACGCTTAACACGTTCTTTTAAGTCTTGCAAATCTTTGGCTAAACAAAGCACTGCCATAATCTCACTTGCGACGGTAATATTAAAGCCGTCTTCACGAGGAATTGAGTTGCCAATACCACCTAACCCAACCACCACTTGACGTAAAGCGCGATCATTCATATCTAAAGCACGTTTCCAGGTTATTCTACGTGGATCAATGTTCAAGTCATTCCCTTGATGAATATGATTATCAATCATCGCACTAATCGCATTTGTCGCAGTCGTAATGGCGTGAATGTCACCGGTGAAATGTAAGTTTAAATCTTCCATCGGAACGACCTGTGCGTAACCGCCTCCTGCAGCTCCACCTTTAACGCCCATAACGGGTCCAAACGACGGTTCTCTTAAAGCAATGATCGCATTTTCACCAATTTTACTAAACGCTTGGCCTAATCCGACTGTGGTTGTCGACTTCCCTTCGCCTGCAGGCGTCGGATTAATCGCTGTGACAAGAATCACTTTGCCGTCTTTGTTTTTTTCTAGACGTTTTTGAACATCGAGATGAATTTTCGCTTTATACTTTCCATAAAGTTCAAGATCATCTTCTGATAAACCGATTTTCTTCGCAATATCCACTACTTTTTCCATTTTCGCCTGTTGGGCAATTTTCAGATCAATATTTTCCATTTAAATCCTCCTTTTAATGTCGCTATCACTTACTTATTATGGCATATTTCATAAAGACTTTCAACCATAAAATAAAACGCTTTCAAAAGTAATATTTTAAGAATACTTAGCGATATTGTATAATAGAATTACCCCTTTTATTAGGGTTTCTATTCACGAAAAGACACCAAGATGATACACTAAACATAACCTGTCTTTCTTCCCTATTCTTTATCGCGTCGTACACGTAATCTAAAAAAGAGGTGTTTCCTATGCTGCATTTATCGTATCAAACGAAAACAGATAAAACAGAAATCTTTTTAGCTAACCATCTCCTAGACCAACTTGATCAAGTGTATCAAACAACCCATGAGGGCTTTATTATTGCCGATGAAAAAGTCCCTAAAGAGGCCTTAGAAAAACTTAAAGCCCACTATGATATTAAACACATGATTCGTATTCCTTCTGGTGATGGCTCTAAATCCCTATCCCATTACGAAGCGATTATCGATGTTATGGTAGAAAAAAGGCTCACCAAAGCAACCACGATTTTTGCAGTCGGTGGCGGCATGATTGGTGATCTTGCAGGATTTATTGCGAGTACCTATTTTCGGGGTCTTGAGTTGATTAACATCCCGACAACGCTTCTCGCGATGGTCGATGCCAGTATCGGCGGTAAAAACGCCTTAAATGTACAACCCTACAAAAACATTGTTGGGACATTCTATCAACCGAAAGCGATTCTAATCGATCCCACGTTACTCGAGACGTTATCACCCCGTCACTTCAACAACGGCTTCGCTGAAATTATCAAAATCGCGCTTGTTAAAGATGCCACATTCTTTGATGATTTACGCCATGACCGATTAAGCCTCGATGCCACCATAAAACGCGCAATTGAACTGAAAATCGCGTTAGTCGAAAAAGACCCCTTTGATCACAACCAGCGTCATTTACTCAATTATGGGCACACTATCGCTCACGCGTTAGAAAGCCATTATGGTACAACCTATTTACACGGTGAATGCGTGGCTTCTGGGATTAAACAAATGACAAAACCGTATCCTTTCCATGACGACGTTGTCGCGCTATTGAAGCGCTATGATTTAGACTTTACGATTCCTTATCGTAAAGAGGCTTTATTCAATCATATCCTTCATGATAAAAAACGTTCTAAATCAATGTTAAGTCTCGCAATCGTTGAAAAAATTGGTGAAGGCTACATTAAAGAAATCCCCGTAGATGAATTTATTGAGTACTTATAGTGATACTTACTAAAAGAAAGGTGACTAACTATGGAAAAAATAAAGGCATTAAGGTCAGAGATTGATGCGATCGATGACACACTGATTCCTCTTTTGATTAAACGCTTCACGTTGAGTCGTGAAATAGGTGTTTTAAAAAAACAAGCAGAAATTCATGTTTTAGATCGCCAACGTGAGCACTCAATCTTACAAAAAATTCCTCATTCTCCTTATCAAGAATCGTTGATTGAACTCTACTCTTTGCTTTTTACACTGAGTAAGAAACACCAAGAAATGACGTGATTTTATGATCGGGTTAATTGGTAAAAACCTACACTATAGTTTATCAAAAGTCCTCCATGAAACACTTCGTCCAATCGACTATCAACTCATAGAGTCAGATGATTTAGCCACCACTATGGCGTCCCTAAAATACACTGGATTAAACATCACTAATCCTTATAAAAAAGCAATTTTGGCGTTCGCTGATGTCCTTGATGAGAGCGTAAAGAGTACCGGCGTTTCAAACACCTTAGTTAAACGTAGTGGCCTTAACTTTGCCTACAATACAGATTATCATGCCGTCCAGAAAATCATCGCAGATTATATCCCTAAATCAAGTGTCTGTGCACTCCTCGGCAATGGCGCAACAAGTGATAGCTATCGTGTTGCATTAATCGAACACAATTGTAATGTCCTTGTCTTTGCGCGGCACCCCAAGGAAAACCAAATGCCTCTCTCTGAACTAATGCACTATCAAACGATTGAGTATTTAATCAATACAACCCCGGTTGGTACCTATCCAAACTTTGATGATTCGCTTGATGTCCCTTTTGAAAGCTTAAAAAATCTGAAGATGGTAATGGATGTTGTCTATAACCCCTATAAGACCTCGTTAATTGTTGCGGCGGAAAAACACAACATTAAAACACTGAACGGGATGCTTATGCTTATTTATCAAGCGCTCCAAAGCAATGCGTTGTTTTATAATGCACAGTACGATGAGCGTAGCGCATTGAGTCTTTTTAAAGCGGCTTTAAAAAAACAGCTCAATCTCGTTTTGATCGGGCTGCCTTTTTCCGGGAAAACTCACTATGGTAGATTAATGGGTAATCGCTTAAATAAGAGGTTTATTGATTTAGATAAAGTTTTTGAATCGCACTACAATACGACGATTTCTGAGTACTTTGCCAAGGTTGGTGAGACTGATTTTAGGGCCGCTGAAGCCACGCTTGCTACGGAGATGGCCCAAACCATGAGTGTCGTGATTTCACCTGGTGGTGGCATTGTGTTAAATGACATGGTAATGCGCCGTTTTAAGCAAAACAGTGTCGTTATCTATATCGATCTTGACGAAGATCTTTATCCCTCCATTCACTACCACTCGCGTCCCCTAGTCAAAACCCCAGAAGACCTGAAAAAGCTTAAAGAAGCGCGTCATCAACGCTATTTATACTATGCCGATATCGTCATCAAAAAACACACTTATGAAGAACAAAAACTCATTGAAGAACTAGAGGTGAAACTCGATGACTATTTTAATCATCAATGGGCCCTCCTTAAATCTCTTAGGCGAACGTGAACCTGAGATTTACGGCTCAAAAACGTACACAGACTTAACAACATCACTCGAGCAACTTGCTGATAAACTAGGGGTAAAGGTGATCATTCATCAAACCAATTATGAAGGCATGATCATCGATCTTTTACAGTTAGCACACCGCGAAAAATACCACGGTGTCTTACTCAATGCTGGGGCGTTTACACATTATAGTTATGCCCTATACGATGCGATTAAAGCCATTTCTATCCCCGTGATAGAAGTGCATTTAACTGCGCCTATGGAAAGACAAGAGAGTTTTCGTAAAACGTCTGTCATTCAAGCGGTTTGTAAAGCAACTTTTTCTGGCCAAGGTTTTGATAGTTATCGTCAAGCCTTAACCTATTTATCAGGAGTTTCCTCATGATTATTACTTTGGTTAAAGATGCCGATATCGCATGTATTGATGCGATGATAGATGCGCTTGAATCGCTCGATTTTTCATGTCAAACGACCCTCGGTAAACATTATACGATTGTTCATGTTATTGGCGATACAAGTCGCTATGATGAGAAAAAACTATACGCCTATCCTTGTGTTAAATCAGTGGTCCGCATTCAAGAGCCTTATCAAAAAACACAACGACAGTCGTTGACAGAAAAGACAATTATTCGCGTTAAAAACCTAGAAATTGGGGGGCGTGAACCGGTTTACATTGCCGGTCCTTGTAGCATTGAGTCTTTAGAGCAAATCGAGAGCATCGCTGAAATGGTTGCCGCCTCCGAAGGACATATCTTAAGAGGGGGGGCGTTTAAACCCCGAACAAGCCCTTATGACTTCCAAGGATTCGGTGAGAAAGCCTTGGAATATTTAAGCTTAGCTGCGAATAAATACCACCTTGTATCCGTCAGTGAAATTCTTGATCTCAACGATCTTCACCTCTTTGAAAAATACGTTGATATTATTCAGGTTGGCGCGAGAAACATGCAAAATACCGCTTTATTAAAGGCATTAGGCCGTGCATCAAAGCCGATTCTATTAAAGCGCGGCTTTGGCAACACAGTTGAAGAGTGGTTGATGAGTGCAGAGTATATTATTTCCCACGGCAATAAAAACGTGATCTTATGTGAGCGAGGCATCCGCACTTTTGAACCTTCTACACGGCACACTTTGGACTTAGCTGGAATGCTATATGTTAAGCAAATAAGCCATTTACCGGTCATTGTTGATCCCTCACATGCCGCCGGACGATGGGATCTTGTTGAAGGATTAGCAAAAGCGAGTATTGCTGCTGGAGCCGATGGAGTGATGATTGAAGTGCACCCCCAACCTGAGCGTGCCTTTAGCGATGGCGCTCAAGCTTTAAAACCGTCTCGTTTTAGTGCCTTAGTTCAAGATCTAAAACGGCTTCATAAAGCGCTAAAATAATAAAAGTGAGCCATGGGCTCACTTTTTCATAAAATAATCGTGTAACACAATCGTTTGCTCTCGCGAAGGACCGACTGATATGATGCCAATCGGTACACCTGTCAGCGTCTCAATCGTCTTTAGATACGTTTTTGCAGGCTTTGGTAAGTCTTCGTAGTGTTTAACACTAGAGATATCGTCATTAAATCCGTCTAACTCGATATAAACAGGTTCAACCCGTTGATAGTCGTCAATACTACTCGGTATGTCATTAATACGCTGCCCGTCGAGCTGATAGGCAACACACACTTTGAGTGGATGAACTCCTTGAAGTACATCAAGCAACATAATGGCTAAAGATGTAAGGCCATTGACTCTTTTAGCATGGTTTAAAACGACTAAATCAAGCCATCCTATTCTTCTAGGACGTTGTGTAGTGGTGCCAAACTCATGCCCTTGAAGACGAATTTTGTCGGCAAGATTTCCGCTAAACTCAGTGGCAAAAAAACCGTGTCCGACACGCGTTGTATAGGCTTTAGTGACACCGAGAACTTCATGAATTGCTTGCGGTGGAATACCCGTGTTCAGTGCAACACTCGCTGCCGTAGGGGAACTGCTTGTCACGTATGGATAGGTGCCATGATCGAGACAAAGCATGGTTCCTTGTGCCCCTTCAAATAATACTTTTTTATTTTCTAAAAGCGCTTTATATAGACATTCCCCAGTGTTTTCAACCAGTGGTCTTAACGCGGTCGCTGCCGCTTCTAACTGCTCATATAAGGTGTCCTCACAAGGTGCTGAAGCCATACTTTTTAGATGGCGTTTGAGTCGATGGGGATGAATGAAATCGCCCATTCTAATTCCTGTCCGGCTCGCTTTATCTGTATAAGCTGGGCCAATCCCTCTAAATGTCGTGCCAACACTATTGCTGCCTTTACGTTCTTCAGAGAGATGATCAAGCCTGAGATGAACCGGTAATACCACATGCGCAGCCGCGGATATTTTAAGATTCTTAGTGGCAATGCCTGCCTTTTTTAAGCCCTCAAGTTCTTCACATAGTGCAAGTGGATTAATCACCATTCCATTGCCCATAACATTAATACAAGCGGGTTTAAATATCCCTGAAGGGATAAGGTGTAGTGCGTATTTCTTTCCTTCGAACTTAATCGTATGACCCGCATTATTTCCTCCTTGATAGCGAACAACATAATCCGCTTTCTGAGCTAAATAATCCGTGACTTTACCTTTACCTTCATCGCCCCATTGTGTTCCAACAACCGTGATTGTATTCATTTTATACGCCTCTCTTGTTTAAGATACTTCTTGCAATAACAATGCCGTTTGCCCCCGCTTGAGCTAAACCACGGGTAATCCCTGCTCCGTCACCGCCAAAGTAGAGTCCTTTGATAGCACTTTCAAACGTCTTGCTCAACTCAGGACGAGCACTGTAAAACTTGGCTTCCACGCCATAAAACAACGTATGTTCCGAAGCAATACCAGGGGTAACTTTGTTGAGTGCTTCGACCATTTCAATAATTGATTTCATCGTATTGTAGGGAAGGACAAGCCCTAAGTCTCCTGGTACCGCTTCTTTCAGTGTTGGGGTAACAAAGCTTTCTTTTAAACGTTTTTCTGTCGTTCTTCTGCCAGCGAGAAGATCGCCATATTTTTGTACGATAATCGATCCACCACTCAACATGTTCGCCAAACGGCTTACTTGATGGGCGAACTCGTTCGGTTGATTAAACGGTTCTTTAAAAGCGTGAGACACTAATAAGGCAAAGTTGGTATTACGACTACCGTACCGTAAATCTTTAAAAGCATGACCATTTGCTAACATCGTTCCTCCATGATTTTCGATGACAACATGGCCACTCGGATTTGAACAAAATGTTCTTACTGTTGT
>SKFS01000162.1 GCA_007117885.1 Candidatus Izemoplasma sp. | reverse complement strand
CGATCCACCCATACCCATTGTGGTATGACCGCCAGCATAAATCCCATAATAATCTTCATAGGGATCGCCAGCTTCACCAAAGGCGACATAGATAGTCTTTGAAGCCATAATGAATTCTTGAGTTATTGGCGTCGTTCTTTCATCGTCTTCATAGAAAGCGTCATACTCTAAACTACTAAACGCCTGACCTTTCATGACTTCAACTTCTTTAGTTTCATTGTTTGGGTAAACAATGGATAATGTAAGCACTAAGTTTCCTTGCATCAAATCAACATGCCAAGCTAACTCATCTCCCGTGTAACCAGGATACATCGAAACATAGAGCTCATACGCACTAAGGCCAACTTCACCATCTTGTCCGTCTTCACCATCTAAGCCATCGGTACCATCTTGCCCCGAGCCACCAGTTGGCCCTTGTGGACCGACTGTACCTGTAGACCCTTGTGGACCAGTAGCGCCTTGTGGCCCTTCAGGACCTTCGGTATCGCATGCGGCTAAAGAAATAACAAATGTTATAAAAAGAAAAACAAGCAAAAACTTCTTAAAAATCTTCATGTTTACTCGATACTGCATACACAGTATCTCAAACCTCCTTATTATTTTATATTAAGACATTGCGTGTCTTGAATAACAAAGAATCGATTTTTAGTTTGCTTGTTTAATTTTAATAGTAGGATTTACCATAAACTCTAGTCAAAAGTAAGACTACTTACTAATAATATGACACATCGTCATTTAAAAGGCAAGAAGTTTTTCTGTCTCAAGGGCTCTATCTATATCTTTTCCATCGCTGTCACCACAAACCACGAAGTAACAAAAGATAGGTAAGCCCTAAATTAAGCACTTGTTTCGATGTTGAGACAAAAATATAGAAAACCGCAGGATACAATAAAAAAATTATAATTAAACTCAAGTCAGTAAATAAATGAACCCTTGAACATTGTATTGTAGTCTATCAATGATTTTGGTAAAATAAAACTATAAAAATACATAGACCGCACAGATATAGGGATAAGCATAGGCTCTAACCTAGGGTTGTTTTGACGCTGTGCGGTTTTTATTATGAGAGGAGTGTGTGTTCGATGAAATATTACAAAGTGCTGATTTTGATTGCGTTTATCTTGGTTATAACAGCGTGTCGCCATCCACGCGATGATAGTTCCATCGAAAACGGCAACAATGATCAAGACCCGCCTATTAATGGCGTTCCAAGTAACGGAGAAGAGCCTAATGATTCAAACGATGACGACGATCCAACCATCAACCTTATTGAAGACGCCATCGCCAGCATTCGTTTTTCCGCATCGCAACCACTCGATGACGATTTTTCTGTTCCTCTTAGTTATGAGGAGGTCACCATTACTTGGTCTTCATCCCATCCGGATTATCTTAATGAGTCCGCTGGGCAAGTCGTCTTATCAAAGCGGCCTTTGCCTAATCAAGATGCACTAACGATAACCCTTACAGCAAGCTTTAGTGTTGGCGAGTTAACCCAAGAGTCAAACTATGCGTTCATTGTTGAACCGTATCATATAGAAGGTCGCATTAGAGCGATTTTTGAGGGGGAGGGAAGCTTCCCTATCTTCGGCGTGATCTATGCATTTCATGCATCGGGATATTATATTTACGATGGTTTAAACACCGCGGTTATCTATGACTATAATTTTGATTACACCTACGGTGATTTAGTGATGATTGAGGGATATTATTATGACGAACATAGCTTCAGTTATGTGATTCCTACGTTCGCTTTTGAGGTCACAAAGAGTGAAGTCTTAGAACACAATGTCATCGCTGATGTGCCTATTACAGTCATCGGATTTGATGAGTTTATGACCATCGACTTCTTTGATCCGTATAAACTGGGTTCTATCTACGAAGTGACCGGTCGACTCGATACTGAGTTTCTCTCGTTTAACTACATTAATGATCTTAATTCTTTCAATCGAATTCGGTTATTTCCCCAAATGCTAGGTAGTCAGTTAAACGATTTAAGAGACCAGGCAGGTGAGCGGGTTACTATACCCGTAATTGCCCACCGGTACCGCTTGCCGGATGGGGTTGAAGTGAGTTATGATTCACAAGTTAAAGCTTATCAAATTATTGAACAAGGGCATTATACTCGTGTTGAAGACTTTTACTATCAAGTTTTCCCTTTTGAACAAAACGTGCTTTTTGAAGGGCTTGTTGTTGGGGGATTTGATCCGCTCTATTATGTTTATGATGGAACGAATATTCTCGCGGTGCATCGCAGTCACTTCTTTACGACAACGATTGACGTTGGTGACCGTGTTCGTTTCACAGGCAGTGAGGCAGGTTTTTATTACGCAAGAGCCCTTTATTATTCAAGCTATGAAGTGATCGAAAAAGATCAATCGTTCCTTCTTGAGAGTGAGGCCATGACGATTGAAGAACTGTATGACACCCTCGATATTGAAAATCCTCTCAGTTTTAATCAACTTTACACATTTGAAGGTAAAATTATAGAGAGTGGTATTTACGGGAAGTTGTACTTGCAATCGCTAAACAGTCAGGCTTATCTTGTGCTTGACGCGTTTATTATGTCCAGTGCTGCCTTCGCGATTTTAGAGTCTTACTTGGATCAAGATGTCGAAGTCGAACTTTTGGTTAACACCTACACTTTTGTGAGTACCGGCGAAATCGGTAACGAATTTAAAATGGCATTCTTTGGGGACCCTGAAAAAATCCGGATTCTACCACTAAGTGATCAACTAATCTTGCAAAGCGATCTTGATGATCTGACGCTTAACCCCAATCTTGTGTATCAAATGAACATTTTATTGCCGTCGTCAGGGAGTCGTGGCACCCTTTATACCGATTGGCAATCGTCACACCCCGAAATCATTGCGCACGATGGAACGTTTGTCGCATTACCTAATGAAGACACTTGGGTCACATTTACAATGACCGCTGTCTATCAAACGGCTTCCGAAATTTATCAGTATAGTGTGTTAGCGAAAGCCGAGCCGGACAGCGTGAAAGAGGTCTTAGCCACTGAACTGAACAAAGAAGTTGTTTTTGAAGGACTCGTAATTTCACACGATTACTATGAGTATGGCTACTTTGTTCAAGATTTAGAAGGCTATGCGATTTTTGTTGAAGCCAGCCCGAGTGATTATCATCGTGTTGAGTTCGGGCAACGGATTATCATCCACGGAACACGGTCCTTAAACACTGAGCACAATAATCAAGAGCCACGGGTGATAAATAGTACAATCATTGAACTGATCGAAGGCGATTTTAGCGATACTTTAGTCGTCATTGACCATCAATCATTAAATGCGATTTTAGCGAGTGACGATTTTTACGCTCGACGTTACCGAGTGTATACGGTTGAGATTGACTACACTTTTAGTACAACTGTCCGCTTAAAGCAAGAAGAGGGGCATCTAGATCCGGTGTATCAAATCTATTTTATGAGCGATAATCTGGAAAGTTTTGATGGCTCAATCGGGTCCTCATTTGCTTGGATTGAGTTTACCGTCTCACGTTATTATCATAATTATGGCCTCTTTGTATCAGGCGTCACTTATCAAAGAGAGTAAGTACGCTTTATCAGTGCATCAAAGTAAAAAAATCCGACCTCGTTTATCGAGATCGGATTTTTATTAATCATCAAAGACATTGACAAATGATTCAAAAACTAAGTAAACCATAGGATCACCAGCATTGTTTAAACGTGTTATTAAGAAACCACTTACGACCATCCGTGTATTAGCTGGATACTCATAGAAACTAAATAATTGATCCCAACTTGCCACCACGTTTATAACGTAATCTTTGTTTAGTGAGAAGAGACCTGGATACCCTTCAGTGATCGGCCCAGTATCATAATAGCCATCGACATGAACGTATAAGAAAGGTTGATAGATTTCCTCATCATAAAGACTGAAAGGATTGATAAACTCAGGCGTTAAACTGTGTTGTAATGTTTCGCTTTCCTGTACGACACCTTCAATGTGAGAAACAAAGAAAATATCGTTTAAGCCATCAAAACGGTATGAACCATAGGCATAAAACTCAGAGAATTGAGGCGGTAATCCACCAAATTGAGGTGCTGCAATAATCATAATTTCACCAGAGTTTTTATCCATTATTAAGCCGTGTTGACCATATATATGGCCGAGCATAATAGCATGGATGTAATGCATATCAAGGCTACTCTTTGTGGCTAAAATCGTTTCTAAAGGTGTCACAACAATGGGTTCAACCCCGACATCAATTTCAATCACTTGTTGGGTTTGGTTTTTGCTTAAGGTAATGGTTAAAGTTAAAGCGGTAAGGTCTTGATTCGTGATTTGGGCATAAGGAACGCCTTCAACAAGGCTTAAACTTGCATTCGTCTCATCCACAGCTCTTAAAGTGTAAACAACATCCACATCAAAATGATAAGGATCTAAAGGTAAGGGTTTTTCGACTTCACTGCGCAATAGGTAATCGTTAAAGTAACGCTGTAAATAGTCGCTTAAAATTGTGATGACTTCCTCATCAGTAGGCACATGGGAGACAAACGCCTCACTTGTAAAGTAATGAAAAGTATAGCGTCCTGTTTCCGAGTAAGAATCTATCATTTTAAAACCAGTAAGATAGAGGTTAATATCAACCACATTGCCAACATTGTTTTCAAATGTGGTATAGCCTTCCCAGGAAGTGTCGATAAAAATAAAATGCTCGCTCATTTCTACCATAAAACGCGAGACACCAATGGGCTCTTCAGCCAGCAACCCAACAATGCGATAATATCCCACAGGTAAAGCATCGTCCAAACTAAGGTTTGCTAAATCTTCAATCGTCATCTCTATCGGTTCGTGATGGAATGCAACATTGACATCTAAAACCTCAAAAGGTTCTGCTAAGTGATCATCCAAAAACAGCATCAAAATATAGGCATCATCATCAAGTCTACCTTGTACTTTTACCCGGTATCCAACATCAAGAACGTCTTCATAGTAACCATAGACACGTGCATATCCGGTATCATCCATGACGATAAACGAGAAAAAATCTATTGCAGTAATAACACCTTCGATAGTGACACGCGTGTTTGCTTCTAGCGAATAGATGGCCTCAATCGGAATTGTACCACTCAAATCAATCGACCAACTCGCATATAAGGTCATTGATTCGGTGATAACCATTTCTGCAAAAAAAGGCACTGTCAAATCAAAATCTAAAAACCAACCTTCAAATAAATAGCCGAATCGTGAGGGGACATACTCACGATCGAGTGTGGTGTCACGTTCAATTAAAACACTCTCAATCGTGCTGCCGCCATTTGATTCAAAAGAAACCGTCAGCAATAGCGCTGGTTCATCAGTACCAGGATTTGAATCCCCGGGTTCCTCATCGACTGGATCTGTCTCTCCCGGCTCTTCATCACTCGGATCGGTATCGCCGGGCACATCATCGCCTGGATCGGTATCTCCTGGATCCTCATCACTCGGATCGGTATCCCCAGGTTGATCGCCATTAGGGACTTCTCCAATCGGATCGTCATTGCCGCTTGGATCACGATCATTGGATCCTAAAAACTCACATCCTGATACAAACACCATCATCAAAAAAAGTACGATAAAAAGGATTTTACGCATCGTAGTAACACTCCTCACTTATTATAGAGTATTATCCCTTACCATACTTGTAGTCTATAGTTTAATTATACAAGGTTGGGTTGCTTTTGTATAAAAGTTTTTTCGTTTAGCATTTTGAACTTTCGTAAAGCCAAAGCATTAATGTTGTGAATGCTATGAAAGCTTGATATATTTAAACTAGAGTAAACCATTAAAGTATTATAGGAGGATTTTGTGAAAACAAACAGAGAAGCTAAACCGGTTTTAGGAAGTAAAGCACCTTTTTTTGAGGCCAATACGACCCATGGAAATATCCGCTTTCCTGATGATTTTAAAGGGAAATGGGTAATCTTTTTTTCACATCCTGCTGATTTTACCCCTGTATGCAGTACAGAGTTTATTGCTTTTGCGAGAAAACAACAAGAGTTAAAGGCACTTAATACTGAGTTAATTGCATTAAGTGTTGATACAATGTTTAAACACTCTCATTGGATTCATAGTATTGAAGAAGCACTTTCTGAAAAAGAAGGCTTAAGCATCGATTTTCCTGTCATTGATGATTCAGAGTTACAGGTTGCAACAAAGTACGACATGATTCATCCTGATGTCTCTGAAGT
>SKFS01000167.1 GCA_007117885.1 Candidatus Izemoplasma sp. | reverse complement strand
GCGTTTAGCTTTGAATATTCACATGAAGCAGTAACCGCTGGAGGCACGATTAATATCACAGTGACCACACCGGCACCCAATGCGAGAGGTTACACCATGATTATTGGTGGGGCCACACACTTTGTGGATGGAGAATATTATGAATTTTCTCCAGGTGGTCCAGGTGACTATACCATCTCCGTGATAGCTCAAGGTGGTGCCATAGTGGATGAAATCTACTACATTAATTCTCTCCCTGCAGGCGGTACGTCCACCACCACACTTTCACTTTTAGGGACACCTTCTGTTTCCTCGATTGTGCTTACACTTGACGGTCGATTATCGTGGGGTAATGTTACTAGTTCAACTGGGTATGAGTATGATATTGAATTTGACGATGGGACAACATTGACAGGTACAACAACTAGAACCTATCTCGATCTTGACTTAAATGAAAAATCATCGGTCATTATTCGCCTTCGTGCTCGTGGCGGTGGGAATGTTATTCATTCTGATTGGGTAACCATTACGCGTAATTTAGATTAATAGAATTATGCCTATATAGACCAAAAAAAAGTCACCAGCGTTGGTGACTTTTTTGCAAACTCATTTGATGATTAATCGGATAACTGAGCTTATTATTGCTAAAATAAGAATCCATAACAGATAAAAACCAATCAGAAACAAGCTAATATTTACAAAATTATAACTGATTTGTCTTAGTAGTTCGTGCCAAGAAATCCACAGTGTAGGTTGAATCAAATGCATAGCGTAGCCCACAATCGTCCATAAAGGTAGTAAAATGACTAAACTAGCAATGCTGTTAATTAAGTCTTTCTTACTCAACGCAATAAAAGATAGCACTGATATCATAATAAATGAAAGTAACAGCGTTTGATACCTTAACGAGTAAAACATCGAGCGATACAGTAAATAGAGTTGTCTGAATGAGATTAATTGACCTTGTCCCGAAGCATCCGTTGAAAACTGTGTTAACGTACGAAAGAGTTCTGGGGATAAGAAACTCATCGCAGTCATAATCAACAGAATTCCCAGCATAATAGGCGC
This sequence comes from Candidatus Izemoplasma sp., assembly GCA_007117885.1. Lineage (GTDB taxonomy): Bacteria > Bacillota_I > Bacilli_A > Izemoplasmatales > Izemoplasmataceae > CSBR16-104. The sequence continues at coordinate 5,359 of SKFS01000167.1, read as the reverse complement.
TACAGCAACGAAGTACTGACCTAAGCGATGGTACAAGTTTCGTGGATTATATCTTAATATAACAAAGCCGCTGAATGATGTGTCGTCATTCATTGTAAAAAAATCGACTTCTTCTACCTTATGATTAAAAAGTAGGCCGACAATTAAATGGGATAGTTCATGAACAATAACACCAAGAAATGCGATTGGGTAAATGACGATTAATTTTCGACTCATCAGAGTAATAGCAATGCTAGATAACAACGCAAACGTAAAGCCTATAAGATAAATCAAACCAATAAAACGTCCCCATTGTTCAAGAAGGAGCCAAAAGAAAGTCATAACAGATTCTCCTTTAAATAACAGTTCTTACTACCTTATTACTTTTTATCATACCAAAATAAGCGTTTTCAATAAACATAAATTGAACGTTTATGAGCCTAATTATGATATTAAAAATAATATCTTTGTAATCAACCTAATCTATACTTTCTTCTATGATTTCTTCGAGAAATATAGTTTCATAATAAGATTTCATGCTCTAAAATCACATAAAAACATATTTTTAGACTTCAGCTGCCTTACCAAAGATTGCGATTATCATGAAAGAGTGCTATGATTAATTATCAAAGATATATCATGATTCACGTCTATTCAACGAGGTTTATACATGAGTTTAATTCTGGCCATTAAACATCATTCTCATATTTATCTAGCAAGTGATTCTCAAGTTTCAAGTGGACGTTTAATTACGCCTGAACGTTCACATTCACAAACAAAACTAATGCGCATTGGTGATTTATGTATTGGAGGGGTGGGGTCTTATCACTCATGGAACTACCTCATTCATCATAAGTCTCTTTTTAATGTCACAAAAGACTTCGTTTTAACGAAACGATGGTTGGTTGAAGAGTTTGTGCATAACCTATATGATTTTTTCAATAAACATAAGCTCTTAGAGATTACCGAGAATAAAATCAGCTACTTTCAAAACTATTTAATGATTGCGCATGGCTCAAAACTTTTTACAATCAATGGTGCTGGGACTGTGATCGAACATGAACATTTTGCTGTCCTTGGCGCACCACACGATCTCGCTTTACCTTTACTAAAAACTTACAACCATCAGGAAAACCCAAAAGGGTTTCTCCATAAAGTTTTGAGTTATTGTTGTGAGTACGACGATAGTATCAGCCCCCCTTTTATTTATTTAGATACGAAGTCGCTAAAACATGAGATTTGGAGTGATGAGTCATGATTTTAGCGCTTAAAACAAACGATAATGTCTTGGTGGCATTTACTCACAATGAAGTTCAGGAATCCATTTGGTCATTGACCAATGAATCCCTTTATGAGAATGTCCCTTTTTTTTCATCATCTGAATGTGCCAAGACTATATTTATTGGCGTTGGGTTGTACCGGGAAGTTGACTTAGTCCGTTATCAATCGTTTTTAAAACCATCGCTAGATACCCATCAGATCATCAAGGATATTGTGCCCTATTTAGAAAACATATACCGAGCCTATGGCAGGCTCTATAAAGAACAAGAATTTCATGGTGATTTTTTAATTGCTCAAGACAATGAACTGTTTGTGATAAAAGACGACAAGACCGTTCATATTATAGATACTTACTTCGTGAATCATTACGATGATTTAACTCGAAGCTACCTTTTCATTCATCGACACTTGCCAATAAAAGAAAAGCTCCTTAAAGTGCTTGAAGATGTGTGTCAACAAAACTCGATTCAAGCTTATCCCATGCTAGTAACTGACACAAAAAGTCAACAAATAAAAATCATTCATTCCAGGGAGGATTTATGAGTGTAAATGTGGTTCTCAATACGAAAGAAGGTCGCTTTATTGTTGCTAATCTACCTTATGAGAGTAGAAATTTAGATGCTCATACAACCAACATTCACGTTATTAATGATCAGTGTGTCATTGGTTTAACAAAAAGAACGTATTTAAGTCAACAGTTTATTGAACAGAATCGGTCACTCTTTGATGCCCATAGTCACGAAGTAACCCCTTCTTGGTTGATGAACACAATCATTATCCCTTTTTACATGAAACATAAAAAGGACGATAAGTCCTTTGAACTTGACTTTGTTGCCTTTATCGTAACGAATGATCGAATCTACCATTTAACCTCGTTTTGTTCATTGATTGAGCTCAACCAGTTTGCTTCTCATGATTATTACGAAGAACTTCTTCACCCTTATTTACCAATGCTAAAAACAACACATCCCTTAGACGTCATTGCGAACGTACAAAAGATTTATAAAGAGACCCTCAAAGATTGTACAGGTAATTACATCGTGTATGACATGACAACAAAGTCTTATCACGTTTATCAAAAGGGGGCATACCATGTTTATCGCACTTGAAAATAAACAGCATTGTGATGTCTATTTCGATCTCGAAGAAACTAGAATGGTGGGGATTCCTTTAGAAGAGAGATTATATGAATCAAATCTCCCCATCGGTCGTCTTTTACCCTTAGAAGACACCTACATTATGTATTTTGGCATCACACGGCTTCAAAATTTTCTAAAGTATCATACATTTGACCTCGATGAGCTCACATTATCTTCCATACAGTTAAAGCTCGTCCCAGAACTTAGATCATTATTCAAAAGCTATGATGGCCTAGATGAGGAAGGTGACTTTAAACGTCATTTCTTTGTTTTTCATAAAAATAAAATGTTTTCTATCGATCGTTTTGGTACCGCAATAAGACATCATGATTATTTTGTGAGTGGTTACCCTAAAGTCTTGCTTGAACAAACGCTTAAAGAGACACCAGACAAAAGTCCAGACGAACGTGCTCTTTTGACTTTTCGCCGAGTAGATGCTTTCTATCCTAAAATAACCCACCCGATTATAAAGATTTCTGGCGCTTCATTTTCTTTTCACATTCTCTCTAACTTAAACTAAGCGATGGTGATCAAAGATGTTTAAATTTGTTAATGATGTTGATTCAAAGTTTTATAACGGATGGCATTATTTTGGATTTGTAGACGAGTTTTCAAGGCCAGAAGGCTTAGGTTTATTTGCTTCATCAGAGAACCCTAAATCCTACTACATAGGAAAATCAAACCTTGGTTTTCAGTCTGGCCCACTTTTTAGAAGAGATTCTGATGGGTCATTCCATGTGATATCTAACCTAATTGGCATAGATATCTTTGCTAGCCCCAATAAAAAAAATAACAAAACGAACCCTATGCTTCATTTTTTTGATGATCATATCATGTTTGAAAAATACATCAATAAACGAAAAAGTATCCAAATACGCTTAGGTTATGATGGCTGGATAGAGAATAGTGCAGGGCGCTTATCGAATGTCAAGCATCAGTTAAATCTGAAACTTCAGTTTCCAGATGCAATTAACACTCAAAACGAAACAAATCGTTGGGACTTCAACAACAATCAGGGATTTATCTACTCAAGCAGTGAAGATGAAGCATATTCAGGATTATTTGCTGAGTATCAGTTAAAGAATGGAAATCCTGATTTTTATAGAATAGGTTATGCTGAACAAGGAGATATTGATGGAATCACAGTACTTCATGACTTAACATCGGATGATGTCATTTACGCTAATTACTTAAATGATGAGCGTCTTTATCCCTTTATAATCGTTACGAATGAATACTCTATAAAGCTCGTGACTAAAGAAGCAGACAGTCCCTATGAATGGCTATTTCAGTTCGACAGCCTTGGTCATCTGTCTTTGCAACAGCGTTTAGCTGATAAAAGAGATGAAATCATAGAAACATGGGATGTGAGTGAGCTTTTAAAGGCTGATGAAGAAGCCACTTTAGGCGATTTAGTCGAACCCCCACTAAACGTTACTTCCCACTTTTCTCCAAATGCTTTAGAGGAGTTGATTGGCTTAAAGAGTATTAAAACACAAGTGGAGCGTATCAAGGCATTTGTTATAAAAAACCAGAACAAAAAAACAAATCTACATATGTGTTTTACAGGTAATCCAGGGACTGGAAAAACCATCGTTGCACGCATTTTAGCCGACATATTTTATCAACACAAGGTCCTACCCACAAAAAACTTAGTTGAAACAAGTCGTAGTGACCTTGTAGGGCAGTTTATAGGTCATACTGCTCCAGCTGTTAAAGAAAAGATAAAAGAAGCGCTAGGAGGGATTCTGTTCATCGATGAGGCTTATGCTCTAGTGCCAGAAGATTCAACAAGTGATTTTGGACCTGAAGCCATCGCAACGTTGCTTAAAGAGATGGAAGATAAACGTGATGAGTTCTGTTTGATACTGGCAGGTTATGAAAAAGAAATGAACCAACTGATTCAATCGAACCCTGGTTTCAAATCCCGCATTCAATTCACATTAAACTTCCCTGATTACACTCAAGAGGAACTTAGAGGTATTACTAAATTAGTCCTTAAAGACAAAAACTATGAACTGACCGACGATGCGGCTGAACGCATGTCTCTAGCTATTGAAACTTTACGTGGCACTAGAGAGTTCGCGAATGCCCGTGAAGTAAGAAAAATCATTGATGGGCTGATACCTATTCAAAATCAGCGGACCATTCACAATCATGAAGACCGCACTATTACAAAAGAGGATGTTGAGCTATATCTAACCGAAAACCACTTTGCTGAGCTTATAGAAAAGGCCCTATCAGCACAAAATAAAACACTGAAAATGTCATCAAAAGCTTTAAAGGTGATTTACAAGCAAAACCCCAAACTCTTATTTAGTGAAGACATTGGATTGATTAAAGAACGTGTCTTTGCTATTTCCTTAGCTAAAACCGATGGCAAGACCAGTGAATCCTCTGGCTTTATTATTAGCCCCGATGGACTAGCTGTCACAAACTATCATTGTGTTGAGGAACCTGGAAAACTTGAAGCAATCTTAACGGTTATTACAAAAAGTCTTCATCATTATCAACTGCCTTGTGCTATCAATGTTCTAAAAACAGACAAAAGAAATGATTTAGCCTTAATTCAATTAAGTCATCCCCAGATTGATGTCTTTCCTTATTTCCCTCTCGATGATCAACACATACCCACAGGACAGCGACTGATATTAGCAGGTTATCTGTTTGGTCATAGCTTTAACTCTTCGATATCAGTGATGGAAGGACAAGCCATCAATGTCAGCGACCATAAAGTATACACAGATATCAGTGGGAAACACGGACAATCCGGATCCCCTGTTTTAAATAAGCAAAATAATTTGGTCACTGGAGTCTTTAGTGGTTCTTATTTAAATGGCCGTGAAGAGGTGAACTATTTTATTCCGAATTCGCTCATATGGTCACTGCTAGAATCGTAGTTTAATTTAATCGTGATTTGCCTAATATTAAATCAAAAAGGAATGACACTATATTACTTT
>SKFS01000032.1 GCA_007117885.1 Candidatus Izemoplasma sp. | reverse complement strand
TTATCGGTTTTTCCAAGCACAAGTCAAATTAAAACCCGAGGATTCTATCAAACAAAGACGTTTGCGTTTTTCCTCGGGACGCGGGTAAGTTTGGTGGAGTTGAGGGGAGTTGAACCCCTGTCCAAAATAGCCGAAACTTAACTTTCTACATGCTTAGCTCATTGAGGGATTTAACAGTGCCCCCGGCAATGAACACCCTAGGACAATGCGAGTTCTATTGAGTTCATAAAGTGTGCTAGAACAGCGCCCGCTTTATATAGTCTGCTAATTGTCTACAGCACGATACCCGCAGACTGGTAAAGTGTGTAGTCGGGCTTATTTCTTAAGCCGCGTAAGCGTAATTTTGGTTTCCGGTTATATTTAACCTAGTGTTTTTACTTGCACAACCAAGGCATGCTTATCAAGCGCTAACTACCCTGTCGAATCCATAAACAACCCCATACATTTATTATACCATAAATATGTGTTAATAGATTTGATTTACCATGGTTTTTTTCATTCGATCTTTCATATCTTTTTCTTTTAGACTCTGGCGTTTATCATACTGTTTTTTTCCTTTAGCGACTGCAATTTCTAGTTTGCATAGTCCATCTTTAATATAGATTTTTGTAGGGATTACTGTCAGTTGGTCTTTAACAACACGGTTATTGATTTTGATGAGTTCCCGTTTATTAAGTAGTAGTTTCCGCCTACGTTTTTCTTCGTGATTATAGTGGGTCCCGTGATGATAAGGACTGATATGCATATCAATGATAAACGCTTCGAGGTTTTTATCTAAGCGGATGTAACTATCTTGAATGCTAACTTTACCTAAACGAACCGATTTGATTTCGGTACCCTTTAAGACAATACCAGCTTCATAGGTTTCAAGTAACTCGTAATTGAATCTTGCTGTACGGTTAGTTGCGATGGTTTTCATGAGAATCACTCCTTGACTAAGCTAAAGTCGATTTCACCTTCAGATATGTTTACACTCATCACTTTAATTTTCACCGAATCACCAATACGATAGGTGTTTTTGCTTTGTTCTCCTTCTAGGGTCAGTAAAGCTTCATTAAATACATAGTAGTCATCATCAAGTTCACTAATGTGAATTAATCCCTCAACCGTGTTAGGTAAGCTGACATAAAGACCAAAGGATGTGACTGAACTGATGGTTCCTTCAAAGGTTTCATCAATGAACTGAGCCATGTACTCAGCTTTTTTCATGTCTAAAACATCACGTTCTAAATCAATAGCGACACGTTCACGCTCACTTGAGTGTTTAGTGAGGTTAGGTAGCTGTTGGGTGTAGTGATGAATGGTTTCTGTGGATAAGTCTTTATTTAATAAAAAGGTGCGAATCAAGCGGTGAACAATGAGATCAGGGTATCGTCTAATCGGTGATGTAAAATGGGTGTAATGCTCAAATGCTAACCCGAAGTGTCCAATATTGTGTTCGGTGTATATGGCTTTTTGCATTGAGCGAAGCATGATTAAGTTCATGCCTTTTTCACTTGCGGTGTTTTCAACTTTTTGAAGAAGTTTTTGCATTTCTTTATGAGAGATTTCGTGTTTTGCTTTGACATCAAAACCTAGGGCACTCGCCATTGATAGCAAGCGTTCAAGTTTTTCATCTTTAGGTTCATCGTGAACACGGTAAACAAAGGGCAGTTGTAGCCAGTGCATATGTTCTGCAACCACTTGATTGGCAATTAACATAAACTCTTCGATAATGCGTTCGCTTTGACCGCGTTCTCGGAGTTTTACATCGATGGCTTTCCCTTGTTTATCAAGAACAATATACGCTTCCTCTGTTTCAAAGTTAATCGAGCCTAACTGACTGCGTTTTCGATGTAATATTTCTGCTAGATCTTTGGCAGATTTCATCATACTAAGCAGTGGTTTATTCTCTTTAATTACATCTTTATCTCCCGCTAACATGGCATTGACTTTATGATAGGTCATGCGTGCTTTAGAGCGGATTATAGATTCAAAAATCTCATGATGGACGATTTTACCCTTCGGTGAAATTTCCATTTCACAACTTAGGGCAAGGCGATCAACATCCGGCATTAACGAACAAAGATGATTGCTTAAATTTTCAGGTAACATTGGAATTACGCGGTCAACCAAGTAAATACTTGTTCCCCGTTTAAAGGCCTCTTTATCGAGTTTTGAGTTCGCTTGTACATAATGGGAGACATCGGCAATGTGAACACCTAAGTAGTAGTTTCCATTGGCTTTTTGATAGACCTCAATCGCATCATCAAAGTCCTTAGCGTCATCGCCATCAATGGTAATAATCGTATGGTCACGATAATCACGTCGGTTTTCATAATCGCGTTCAGGAATAGCCGTAAACTGCTTTGCTTCTTGAATCACATCATGAGGAAATAGTGGATCAATATTATGTTTAAAGATTTTACTTAAAACATCGACACCCGGTGCATTCATCGGTCCGATAATCTGTGTCACTTCAACCTCTAACATGCCTTTAAAGTTATACGATGATATTTTCGCTTGAACTTTATCGTGAACCTTTGCCCCATTTAAACTGTCTTTTTTGATGGTAATGATGTCTTTAATATGTCGCTCATCATTAATCAAGTAGTAATACTTCCCCCGTTTTACGACCGTACCTACCAGATAAACCGTATTGCGTGCTAAAATACGCTCAACAACACCTTCTTTTCGAGCCCCCCGAGAAGTTTGTTCAACACGAATCAAAACGGTATCTTTATGCATCGCGTCTTTGAGATGGTGTTTCGCGATAAATACATCGTCTAACCCTTCATCATGAGGGATTAAAAAGCCAAATCCTTTGGCTTTTATTTCAACCGTTCCTACACGATAGTTGGTGTACTCGATATGCGTGTAACGGTTTTTAAAATCTGCGATGATTTTTCCTTCTTCATCGAGTTCATTCACTGCTTTCGCAAGACTTTTATAAGCCTCACTTGACGTATAATTAAGCGCCTGAGAAAGGGCGCGTATATCATACTTCTTACCTTTTTCTTGAAGGTAAAACTGAAGAATTTCTTGTTTCATAATAGCCTCCTTGTGAGAAAAAAAGAACACTTTGCCTCAAGTGTTCTTATCCAATCATCGTCCAGAGTGCTACGACAATAAATGTGATCGATGCTGCTAAGGTAGCACGGCTTAAAAAGAGTTCAAAACCGCGTTCTTTTTGGTTGGCAAAAAGTTCACTTTTTTCGCCAGAAAACGCACTTTGTATATTGTCTTTTGAGCTTTGTACAACGACCAATGTGATGAGAATCACTGATGCAATAATCAATAAGATATCTTGAAATACTAACATACTCTAACCTCCTAAACTGAGAATGCGATATAGATTAAGTACGATGCGACAATTAAAACGCTTGGTATCGCATAAACCATACGATTTTCGGTCTTTTTCCGTTTTAAAGCCACCAATACTATTATAGAGTTTACGAACCCTAAAATCAAGAGTAAAGATACATTTTTCCCAAGGTCTAAATCCTCATCTAAAACTTCGAAAATATTCCGACGGTAATTAATGAAGTCAACGACACTAATAATCGTCATATTAAAGATGTTTGACCCAAGAATATTGCCTAAAGCCACATCATAATTTCTTAATTTGACTAAGGTGAAGACCGCCGTAAGTTCTGGTAAACTGGTCGCAACACCTAAAAAGATAGCCCCTGCAAATGAAGCGCTTAGGTTGAGCTCAGTTGCGAGTTGATCAGTGACAATGGTAACGAAGTAGCTTGCCCCAATAACAACGAGTGCCCACAGTGAAAACTTAATGAGGATTTCTTTTATTGAACGATGCGTTTCACCGTTTTTTTCTAACTCTGGAAGTTCTTCTCCCATGGCTTTGACAGTGAAGAAATAAACAATAATGATTAACAGTGAGATGAGGCTAAAAGCAATGCCAATGCGTACATCAAAACTACCATAACTGAGCGTGCTGAGCTTCGACAAGACGAATGGCAACAAGAAAATCAAGTACATAAAAATGATTAAACTATTCGTTTTAATCCCAGTTTTTGTTTTATTAAAAAACAAGTGTTTTATGAAAAATAAATCGGCGAGCGCTAAGATGAGTAAGTTAAACATGTTTGAGCCAAACACATTGCCAAATGCAAGGCCGGGTGTATCGAGTATAACGGTCGATGTAATGCTCGTGATGAACTCCGGCAAACTCGTCACTGTTGCAAGTAAAACACCGCCGATGAGGGCGCCGCTTATCTTGGTTTTTTTATCGAGTTCATCCACGAAATAACTCGCTCTTACCGTGGCAAAGATTGTGAGTGCTGCTAAGGCGATATAAGTGATGATAGTCAATCCCATGGGCGTATTTTCCTTCCATTCATCAATGCTGATATTATAGCATTTCGGAGTTTTATTTGAAAGTCTTTTAAGAAAAAAGTGCCCAGTTGGGCACTTATTAGTCTAAGTTATAAAGGGATTTAATTCCGTTATATCTTGCGGTTTCTCCAAGTTCATCTTCAATCCGAAGCAATTGATTATACTTAGCGATTCGATCGGTTCTTGACAATGAACCCGTTTTGATTTGACCGGCATTCGACGCCACAGCGATATCGGCAATCGTTGAATCTTCAGTCTCACCACTACGGTGTGAAATCACCGCGGTATAGCCTGCACGTTTTGCCATTTCTATCGCTTCAAATGTTTCAGTGAGTGTGCCGATTTGGTTGACTTTAATCAAAATGCTGTTGGCAATCTTTTCATCAATGCCGCGGCGGAGTTTTTCTGTGTTTGTGACGAATAAGTCATCCCCAACGAGTTGGATTTTTTTGCCGAGTTTCTCGGTTAATATTTTCCAACCATCCCAATCGTTTTCGTCAAGACCATCTTCGATGGATACAATCGGGTATTTCTCAACAAGCATCGCATAGAAATCAGTGAGTTCACTGGCATTCATTGACTTCCCTTCACCCGCTAAATCGTAAACACCTTTTTCTTTATTGTAGAATTCACTTGAGGCGACATCCATCGCTAACACGATATCGTCTTTCGGTTTATAGCCTGCTTTGTTAATTGATTCCATAATAACTTCGAGTGCTTCTTCGTTTGACTTAAGGTTTGGCGCAAAGCCTCCCTCATCACCGACAGCGGTGTTATACCCTTTCGCTTTTAAAACACTTTTTAATGCGTGGAACACTTCTGCGCCCATACGGAGTGCTTCCTTAAAGTTTGATGCCCCGATAGGCATAATCATGAACTCTTGGAAGTCAACATTGTTGTCGGCATGAGAACCACCGTTAATAATGTTCATCATTGGTGTGGGTAAATCTTTAGCGTTAAAACCACCTAAGTATAAATAAAGTGGTAAGCCCACATACTCTGCAGCGGCACGCGCAACGGCCATTGAGACTCCTAAAATTGCGTTAGCCCCTAACTTCCCTTTGTTTGCTGTCCCATCCATATCAATCATCGTTTGATCGATGAGGACTTGTTGGGTTACATCGTAACCGATAAGTGCGGGTCCAATTAAGTTATTTACATTTTCAACCGCTTGAAGCACGCCTTTTCCTAAATAACGTTGTTTGTCATTATCACGGAGTTCAACCGCTTCATGTTCACCTGTAGAAGCCCCACTTGGTACTAAGGCGCGTCCAAACGCACCACTTTCTGTATAAACCTCAACCTCAATAGTTGGGTTTCCTCTTGAGTCCATAACTTCTCTTGCATACACATCACTAATAAATGGCATCTAATCTCTCCTTTACTTTCTTTTCATTCATTATTTCTTTATAATCAGGCTCTTGCCTGTCATTTCTTTAGGTTGTGGAACATTTAAGTAGCTCAGCATCGTCGGCGCTAAATCCCCTAAAATCCCTTCGTCACGAAGGGTAACATCAGGGTCAGTAATAATAATCGGCACTAAGCTTGAGGTGTGCGCTGTATGAATGCCACCCGTTTCATCAATCATCTTTTCAGCATTTCCATGGTCTGCGGTAATTAACGATACGCCCCCTTTTTCAAGGACTTTATCGACCACTTTACCCATGCATTCATCGACGGTTTCCACTGCTTTGACCGCAGCGCTAATCACACCTGTATGACCAACCATATCACAGTTTGCATAGTTTAAGATAATGGTGTCATAGTTATTTTCTTCGAGGGCTGAAATCACTTTATCGGTCACTTCATAAGCACTCATTTCAGGTTTTAAATCGTAAGTCGCAACTTTCGGTGAGTTGACTAAAACGCGGGTACTGCCACGGATTTCTTTATCTTCACCGCCGTCAAAGAAAAAGGTTACGTGGGCATATTTTTCGGTTTCTGCAATTCTTAACTGTGTTAACCCAGCGTTACTGATCACTTCACCGTACATGTTGTCCAAAGTTTGCAGTCCAAAGGCGATCGAACCTTTAACGTTTTCTGAGTAATGCATCGTCGAGACAAAATGAAGATTCTTAAGCTGTTTTGTGTTTTCGAGTTCGGTGAGGGTCGGGTTTGTTAAAGCTGTACTCAACTGAATCGCGCGGTCGGGTCTGAAGTTCATAAAGATGACAGCGTCGTCTTCTTTAATTGTAACCTCCTTAACTTTAAATGGCACAACAAATTCATCCACCACACCTTCTGCATATGATGCTTTCACTCCTGCTGTGGGCGAGGTTGACTGTGGGGCTTTCCCGTGAATCAATAAATCATAACTGAGTTGTGTACGGTTCCAGTTTTTATCGCGGTCCATGGCATAATAACGGCCATGAACACTGGCTATAGAACCGAGATTAGCTTCGTTTAAATATTCTCCGAGTTCTTCTAAATACGATACCGCCGATTGCGGTGGCACATCTCTACCATCTAAATAGGCATGAATAAAGAGCTCATTAACACCCGCTTGCTTCGCAGCATCAACCATGGCTTTAAAATGATTGATGTGTGAATGGACACCGCCATCACTGACTAAGCCCATTAAATGCAGTTGGCTGTTGTGATTGTTCACGTGTTTAAAGGCATTTTGATACGCTTCATTAACAAAAAAAGAACCCTCCTCAATCGCTTTATGAATCCGCGTCAAGGATTGATAAACAATTCGGCCGCCACCGATATTTAAATGGCCAACTTCAGAGTTGCCCATTTGACCTTCGGGAAGGCCTACAGCCATTCCAGATGCTTTTAAGGTGTTGTGAGGATAGCGTTTAATCAATCGTTGATAATTTGGTATTTTCGCTAAACTTACAGCATTTCCTTGCGATGGTTTTTCGATACCAAAGCCATCCATAATAATAAGTACCACAGGTTTTTTCAAAATAATCACCTCTCTAGGAACATTATACCAATTTTCAAGGCTTTTTAATAGTTAAATGTCCTCTCGGTAAGCGTTTACTTGTTTTATTTTGTTAAAGCAATCCAAGCGCTTTTCATGTATAATGACTATGAAAGGAGTTGCTTGTATGGCTGCGACTAAACTTGAGAAACTTTTTCGTGTGCTAAGCGATCAAATTGATAGCACCGTATATAATTATTCGATTCCTGATATATGGAATGTTTTTGATTATCGCGGCGAGGAGATGCTCTCACTGCCAAACTATCAAAAAATGGTGAATCCATATCGTTTCTTTAGCACCTTAATCAAGGAAGTATTTCTTGACAATCTTCACCCGGGTTTTAATCCTTCACTCTCCTTATCCATGGCTAAGCAAACGATGCCAAAACGTAAAGAGTTAGGTGGAGAGTGGTTAAAAGAAGCCGTGATGTACTCAACAATGATTCGGGCTTCAAGTGCTTGGGATAGTGATCGCACGGGATACTTAGAAGATAAGAACATCTATCAACTGAAAGAGACAGGGACATTCGTGAAAATGTTGGCAATGTTACCTCTTTTAAAAAAGATGGGCGTGAACACTGTCTACTTACTGCCGATTTCCAAATTTAGCTTAATAGATAAAAAAGGTGACTTGGGCAGTCCGTATGGAATTTCAAACTTTAATGAACTCGATCCAAACTTGAAAGATCCTTTAACGAAAGATAAAATGTCTTTAGATGAAGAGTTTGAAGCGTTCGTTGAAGCTTGTCACCTATTGGATATGCGGGTGATGATTGATATCATCCCGCGTACCAACGCCGTTGAAAATGATCTCATTCGAGATGTTCCAGAATGGTTTTATTGGATTAAAGCGAGTGAAGCAAACGCCTATGAAGTCCCTTATGTTGAGGGCTTTGATCGGACGGTCACTCCAAAGTTTGAATATATGGAAAAAGTCTACCAAAGTCCTGCGATTAAGCGTCATATTGAACGCTTCCAGTTTGATCCTAAAACAAAGGATCCGCTTCTTTGGAATACGGTGCGAAAAGCGAAAGACATTATGGCCGCAATTGAAAAACACTATGATTTAAAAGTTGCCCCTGCGTTTAGTGATTACATTAATGATATTCAACCCCCTTGGACTGACATAACTTTCTTTAGAATGTATTTAGACCACCCTAAAGAAACACGGAAGTATTTAGATCGTCCTGAAGAAACACCGCCTTATATTTTATACGATACCATCAAGTCAAACATGTATCACGGAGAGCAACCGAACCTTGCGCTTTGGCACAAACTCGCAAACATCATCCCTAGTTATCAAAAACGTTTTGGTATTGATGGGGCACGCATTGACATGGGACATGCTCTGCCCGCTAAGCTTATCCAAATGATTTTTAACGAGGCCCGCAAGATTGATGCGGATTTTGGCTTTATCGCTGAAGAGCTTGACCCTAAAAATGCCGCCGTTGCCAAAGACGTTGGATACAATATCATCATCGGCAATGGCTTTATGATGATTCCCCGTATTTGGGAAGGTAAAGCTAAAGAGTTTTATTATCAAATGCCGTATTTAGAAGCCCCCTTGTTTGCCGGCGCTGAAACCCATGATACCCCAAGAATCGCGGCCCGTGATGGGGGAGAGACACTCGCGTTAACCACAACCATCGTGAATATGTTTATGCCCAATGCGGTGCCGTTTATTAATTCTGCCCAAGAAGTCTTTGAAAAGCAGATGATGAACACGGGCTTAGATTGTACGGATAACGACAAGTATAACCTTTCAGACGATGATCCCTATCAAGGAAAGCTGGCACTTTTTGATCGCTACCAGTTTCATTACGATCATCCGAAACGCTGGGTGATTCCCAATGTTTTAGAGTTTATAAAACCGATAAGGAAAAAATACTTGCCACAAATAAAAAATACGCAGTATTATGTGCCGATTGACGATCCTTATCCCCAGTTTGTTGGCTATAGTTTTTATAAAAAAACCAAAACAAGAAAAGGCAATGTATTGATGGTTTTAGCTAACTTAAATCCGTACCATGAAGTTTGGTTAAAACCTTCAGTTCGACACTTAAGAGAGGCTTCTAATAATCAAGAAACACAGGGTAGACTCCTCTTTTCAACGCATGAACCACCTAGAGTGTTTACGCAGTTTTATGATTATCATACTCTTGATTTACATTTAGGACCAGGCGAAGTGAAAATCGTTGAGTTCTAAGGTGTGTATACTGAATGGCTCACCCAATAAAAATGGCCATTCAATGCGTGTCGCTAAAGCACTCTTTCACGACATTGATGTACTTTATCACGTGTACGATTTAGCGATTCATCCTTGCGATGATTGTCAGGTATGTCACTCAACATTGCACTGTAAGTTTGATGATGATATGCGTATGGTTTTATCCCGTCTTCAAGATTGTGAGCATTTAGTGATGGTTTCGCCGATTTATTTTGGTGCTTTAAGCGATCAATTATTAAAGCTTATCAATCGCTTTCAAATGCTTTTTGAAACAAAGTTTACGCATCAAAAAGCGATTATGTCCATTCCAAGGATTACGTTAGTTTGCACGTGTGGAGCCAATGATGAGACCATGTTTGTTGGGGCCCAACGAACACTTGATATTCTTAAAACGTTGTTTCAGGCTCGTGAGGTCACGATGCTGGGATTGAAAAACACCGATACAATCGAAGACATTCTTAGTGCCTATAAAGAGGATATCGAACAATATAAAAAAAGTGTTAATCCGCACTGAGCGGATAAACACTTTTTTGTTTTACGAAAACGAGGGGTGAAGCATCCATGACACGCGTATAAATCAAGTGCATTAGATAGATTTGAAGCGGCCATTTTGCGACGAGTATCACACTTCTTACCGTTGAGCTGATCATAAACATTTGAAAGGTTAGATTTGGATTTGCCCCACTGTTCCAGATAAATAATTGTAAGCCATTAATAAAAAATTCAAGTGTTGATGCGATGATTACAACGATAATAATGCGCTTTAGTGTAATTGTCCGCTTATACAAAACAACCCCACTCACGGCGCCCCACATCATGGCGCTAATGGTCATTAGGCTAAAGCCATAGCCATAGGTTGTCATGTAACCGATATCGCTAATAAAACCCGCCAGCATACCGTAGATAGGTCCAAACACTGAACCGGCGATAATGAGTGGCAACTCATAAAACGTTAATCGAGCTGCCGGACCTGTTGTTGCTTGAAAAATGATTTTGATGACACTTGAAATTGAGGCGAGCATCGCCAATAAGGTCATCCTTTTAACAACACTTACGTTGTCCATTGAAAAAAACCTCCTAGTGATTTAAGAGGTCCACAAAGATTACTGAATGGTCAAGTAATATCAGCGGACGCGCTACGTCACCGCCACAAGTGTGTTCGTTTATACCCGACATCCCATGGTATAACACTTAACGCGACATAGCTACTCTGAATGATAGTTACATTGTATCAAGTTTCGATAAATTTGCAAGGGGTAAACGGTAATCAATCGGTTTTAAGTGGTGTTTTTCTAAGTGACGGTTGGCTTTTGAAAAGTGGCGGCAACCTAAGAAGCCACGGTGGGCAGAGAGGGGACTCGGGTGGGCAGCCTTTAAGATTAAATGGCGGTGATTGGTAATCAGTTTTTCTTTAGTTTGGGCATGACGTCCCCAAAGCATAAAGACCACTGTGCTTTCCTTATGGTTAAGTGCTTTAATGATGGCGTTGGTGAAAACTTCCCAACCACTTTTGGCGTGGGCCATCGGTCTTGAGTCTTCAACGGTCAAAGTCGTGTTTAGCAGTAAGACCCCCTGTTTTGCCCAAGCCGTTAAATCGCCATGGTGAGGGATAGCATATCCCAAATCATTGTAGAGTTCTTGGTAAATGTTTCTTAGAGAAGGGGGGATTGGAACCGTCTTCGGTACACTGAACGAGAGTCCCATTGCTTGACCTTTTTGATGGTAAGGATCTTGACCTAAAATAACGACCTTAACAGCATCGTATGGTGTGAGTGTTAATGCTTTAAACCAGTCTTCTTTCGCTGGATAGACGGTACTTTTTAAACGTCGTTCATTAAGAAAGTGTAACAGTTCTTTAAAGTATGGTTTTGTTTTCTCTTGATGCAAGTAATCATGCCAAGTCGCCACAGTATCACCCCTTTATAGTATAACAAAAAAGGCGCTAAGTGTAAGCGCCTTTTTACGATTAGTTGTCTAAGAGTTTTGCTTGAGCGGCAGCAATAATGGCTAGGGGAATTCTAAACGGTGAGCATGAAACGTAATCGAGTCCAGCTTTATGGAAGAAGTGAACACTTTCAGGGTCACCACCGTGCTCGCCACAAATACCTAAGATAAGGTTTTTGTTTGCATTTCTACCGCGTTCTGCAGCAATTTCAACGAGTTCACCGACGCCGCGTTGATCAATAGAGATAAAGGGGTCAGCTTTAAAGAAGTTAAGTTCTTGGTACTCATGTAAGAACTTACCGGCATCATCACGACTGAATCCGTAAGCCATTTGTGTTAAGTCGTTTGTGCCAAAACTAAAGAAGTCTGCTTCTTTAGCAACATCCGCAGCAACAAGGGCTGCACGCGGTGTTTCAATCATTGTTCCAACTAAATAATTAACCTCAACACCCGCTTCGTCAATGAGTTGATCGGCGGTTTCAACCACGTATTTTTTAAGGAACGTAAATTCTTCAACCGTGGAGATTAAAGGTATCATGATTTCAGGTTTTACTTGGATTCCTTGCTTAGCCATTTCGATGGCGGCAAGAATAATCGCTTTGGTTTGCATGACGGTGATTTCTGGATAAGTAATCGCCAAACGGCAACCACGGTGACCTAACATTGGGTTAAACTCGTGGAGTGTCTCAAGAGCACGAAGTAAACGTTCTTCACTAACATTAAGTTTTTTCGCGACTTCTGGGACTTCTGATTTTTGAGGTAAGAACTCATGAAGAGGAGGATCGAGTAAACGTATGGTGACGCTTTTTCCATCCATTACTTTAAAGATTTCTTTAAAATCTTTGAGTTGATGTGGCAAGAGTTTAGCCAGCGCAATTTCGCGTTCTTCTTTGTTGTCAGCAATAATCATTTCACGGACATTGGTAATTCTTTCATCGTCAAAGAACATATGTTCTGTCCGTGTTAAACCAATGCCTTCTGCACCGAACTTAATGGCGGTTAATGAGTCGCGTTCGTTATCGGCATTCGCTTTGACTCCTAAGCGTTTAACGGCTTTAGCCCATTCGAGAATTTGCTCGAACTCAGGACTAAACTCAGGAAGCTTAGTGTCGATTTTACCGGGATAAATAAGTCCCGATGTGCCATCGATTGAGAAGTAGTCCCCTTCATGGTAAGTTTCACCATTAATGGTCATCGTTCCTTTAGCTTCGTTGATGGATAATGAGCTCACACCACTCACGCAGCATTTACCCATACCGCGTGCAACCACGGCAGCATGGCTTGTCATGCCTCCAAGTTGTGTTACGAATCCTTCAGCGACAATCATCCCTTCGATGTCTTCAGGGCTTGTTTCTTTTCTAAAGAGTAAAACTTTGCCGTACTCTTCTTTTCGTTGGACAGCCTTATCGCTTGAGAAAACGATGCGTCCTGTTGCAGCGCCTGGCGATGCAGCTAGTCCTTTAGCCACACTTTGAGCTTTCGCCACCGCTTTTTCTTCAAAAATCGGATGTAAGAGTTGATCAATTTGATCGGTGTCGACACGCAACAAGGCTTCATTTTTTGTGATCAAGCCTTCGTTAACCATATCCACAGCAATTTTCACTGCCGCATGCGCGGTCCGTTTTCCAGTACGGGTTTGTAAAATAAACAATGTTCCGTCTTCGATGGTAAACTCAACATCTTGCATTTCTTTATAATGCGCTTCTAAATGATCTAAAATATCTGTGAGTTCTTTATAAAGCTTAGGTCGAGCCTTATCGAGTTCACTTAAGTCAAGCGGTGTACGAATCCCCGCAACAATGTCTTCACCTTGAGCATTGAATAAAAACTCACCGTACACAACTTTTTCACCGGTAGCTGGGTCACGTGTAAAGAGGACGCCGGTACCTGAATCGTCACCGGTGTTCCCATAGACCATCGCTTGAACGTTGACCGCGGTGCCTAAATCATGAGGAATTTTATTGTGATTGCGGTACACACGTGCACGCGGTGTATCCCAACTTCTAAAGACTGCGTCAATCGACATATACAGTTGTTCCATTGGATCGCTTGGGAAAGCAGAGCCGACTTCACGTTCATAAATCGCTAAAAACTCATCGCAAACGTATTGCCAATCCTCCGCAGTCATCTGCGTGTCTGATTCATAGCCAAGCGCTTCTTTTTTACTATCTAAAACTTCATCAAAATGTTCTTTGTCGACTTCGAGAACGACTTCAGCAAACATTTGAATTAAGCGACGATATAAATCATAGACAAAACGAGGATTGTTTGTTTTTTCAATCATACCCTCAATAACTTCGTCATTCATACCGAGGTTGAGAATGGTATCCATCATCCCAGGCATTGAGAATTTAGCACCGGAACGAACCGATACTAAAAGTGGGTTGTCTTTATTCCCGAAGTGTTTTCCCGTTTCTCCTTCGAGTTTTTTAACGTATGTCTTGATGTCTTCTAAAAGTTCTGGGGAGTTCTTTCCACCGTTTTGATAGTACTCTGTACACATTTCTGTCGTGACGGTAAACCCAGGTGGAACAGGAATACCGAGTTTTTTCATTTGGGAAAGGTTAGCGCCTTTACCACCAAGCAATGCTTTTTGGTCTTGCGATCCTTCTCCAAACATGTAAATTCTCTTCATATCTTTCACCTTTCATCAATAAGATTCTTTAGAAATTTTATCCTTAAGTATTATACCATTCTACCATCTAAACTGCAACTGAAATGGGGCGGTTTTGGGCTTAATTTAGTGGTTTTGTATTGATAACGCTTTCATAGACAAAATAAAAAAGCCCTCCCTAAGGAGGACTTTCGGTTATTTTCTTACGGTAAGCTTTTTCCCGTCTTTATCGGGATGCTGAGCAAGGTATTCCAAAATTCGATTGTAGTGAATATCGCGTCCAGGTTTGCACATCGTTAAACGAATGTTGTCGGGATCTTCAACAATCGCTTCAGCGAAGGCACCACAGCCGGGATAACCACAGGCGCCACATTCATAGCCTGGTAAGAGTTCACGAACACCTTCAATTCTTGGATCGGTTTCAACTTTTAACGCTTCCGCTGCAAAAGCGAGTCCAAGACCTAGTAATAATCCTAATATTCCTAATGCTAATACAGGCATTTTATTCCTCCTCTTCTTCCATCTGTTGTTTTATGCCGCAGCTATAATTGCTGCATGCACAACATTTAATTGCATCGACATTTTTTAAGTCCATCGGTGCTTGAGTGTTTTTATTTAATAAAGTACTAAGTAAAAACAGACCGACAACACCGAGTACGACAAGGACAGCAGGCATCTTAAACGATCCCTGCAAGACCTAAGAAAGCGAGCGCCATAATACCAGCTGTCACTAAGGCTACAGGAACCCCTTTCCAGGATTCTGGAAGATTCGCAGATTCCAATCGTTCACGAATGGTTGAAAAGGAAAACATGATAAGGCCAAATCCTAAAGCAGCACCAAAAGCGGTGGTCACGGCTAAAGCGAGTCCTGGTAACGTCCCATAATCAATGAAGTTTTCAGAGATATTGGCGACAGCAACCCCTAAAATCGCACAGTTTGTAGTTATTAAAGGAAGATAGATTCCTAGTGATTTGTAGATTTTTTTACTAAAGCGTTTAATGAACATCTCAACGAGTTGAACAAAGGAAGCGATGATTAAAATAAAGGCAATCGTTTGGATGTACTCAATATTTAAAGGAACTAAAACTAAGTAATACAACAAGTAAGTGACGAGTGCAGCCATGACCATCACAAACATCACTGCAATGCTCATGGCAAGTCCAGATTCGGTTTTTTTGCTGACACCTAAAAATGGACAGACACCAAGAAATCTTAGTAACACGACATTATTGATTAACATCGATGAAATGATAGCGGTAAAAAATATCGTCCAACTCATGCTTTGCCACCTGCGCTTTCTAATTCTCTTTGTCGTTTTTTCTCAAGCGCAATACGTTTCTTCTCTTCAATCAGTTTTTGACGCTCGAGTTCAGCTTTTTTCTGTTTACGTATTTCAAAACCGTTGTATATAGCCAATAAGGTTCCAATGACGATAAATCCCCCTGCAGGACCACTAAAGACGGCAATGTTAAATAAGTATGTTTCGAGATTGACAATGGATCCTTCAAAAGGCAGCGGTAGGAAGACACCGTAAGCGATCGCGCCGGTGGCCATGAATTCGCGAACAAACCCTATCGCCATTAAAGCAAACATAAATCCAAGTGCCATTCCTAGTCCATCGATCGCACTGTTGAGAACATTGTTTTTTGAGGCATAGCTTTCAGCGCGGCCTAATATTAAACAGTTCACGACAATCAGTGGAATAAAAATACCTAAGGACTCATGCAGTAAAGGGGCGTAGGCTTCAGTAAGCATCCCAACGATCGTTACAAAGGTTGAAATAATGACAATATACGATGGTATTTTTACTTCTTTTGGGATAAAGTCTTTAATTAACGCCACCACAACGTTACTTAAAACAAGGACAAAGATAACTAAAACGCCCATGCCAAAGCTTGTTTCTAAAGTGCTCGTGACGGCGAGTGCAGGACACATCCCTAGTAAGAACACAAAAATCGGATTCTCTTTTAGAAAACCTTTCGTAAGGTTTTGCAGTTTCGATAATTCTTGTTTACTCTTTTTAACTTGTTTTGCCATTTTATTCAGCCATCCTTTCCGCGTGATAGCTTAGTGCACTACTAATAATGAGATAGAGTGAAGCCCCTGATGCGCTTGCGCCAGCATAGCCATCGATGGCATCATCTTGTGAAATACTCGTTTGGCCGTAGAATGGTTCAAAAGCACTAAAGGCTAAATCAAAGAAATTTGGTGTATCATTGGTTGATAGTTCTTCAAGTTTGACAAACTCTCCATCAAGGTTGATAGTAACTTTCATGACATTATCCCCGTTGTAGCCTTCAGCTCTACCGATGTAAGCATAGCCGATAAGTTCATCAGAGTCATCAAAGACTTCAAAGAATCGAACAAGGTTGTCATAGGTTGCATGCATGGTTGTGGTTAATAGTGTTTGAACGGCTTCAAAGACGGTGGCGATTTGGTCTTCGAGTGACCCAGATACATCGAGGGTGATATCTTTTATCGCGGTATCTTGATAGTCTTCAAAGGCTGTGAATGCACTGTCTAGATCGCTGTGACCGATACCGACGAATCCTAAGAAGGTATCGTCTTGATCAACGATTAAGGCCAGTTCTTTTCCATCCACCGTCGCATGGTAAGCATAGCCGATACGCTGGCCTGCGTCATCTTTGATAAGGTACTCAATAGCGAAAGTTTCATCGCTAAACTCAAAGAGAAGCTGATAACTTGCAGCGGCGCTGATTACTTCTTGATAGGCTTCGAGGATGGTATCGCCTGCAACGAGAAGTTTTGCATCTTCGATAATCGAGCGAACGCTATTATACGTTGATGTCGCGCCCGTGCTTGTGTCATAGCTGACATCACGAATATCTTGTGAGCGTAAATTTCTTAAAAAGTTTGGCAACAGTGAAACATAGGTTGGGGTGTTGTCTGTTTCCGTAATTTTTACATCGATGATTGAGTTATTGCGGTCGACACCGATGACAACATTGACGACGCCAAATGGGTTGTTATGGGAACCGCGTAGAGCGTACCCGAGAAGATTATTATCACTGTCAAGCATCGTGATGATTTCAACAATATTGCTTCCTTCAACGCTGTCAAAAACCATTTTATTGACATCGACATCAGGAAACATTTCAACATAAACTGCAAGACGCGCACGTTCACGGTTTTCTTCAATGCGATCAGCGGTGAGTTCGTTAGTTCCCCAAATGAGTAACCCACTCATCGAGCCAATCACAAGTAATACTAAGGCTATTTTTAGTTTATCCAACATAATTAGCACCTACCACTACTGAAAGTATTGTGACGATGATAACGCCCGCAAAGATTAAACTGCTCTTTAACGTAAAATGGTTTTTCGACCATTTTGCATAATCGATTGCAGGGACAAACATGTTCATAATAAGTATGGCAAAGACAACGCCTTCAGGTAAGTTCCCAAAAAGACGAATCACAAAAGTTAGCACACCGACACCAAAGGCGAAATAAATCCGTCCTGGTCGTGTAACCGGAATGGTAATCGGATCGGTCGCCATAAACACCGCCCCAAACATGACGCCGCCTGCTAAGACATGAGTCAGTGGGTACCATAGCCCTAAATCTTGTCTGAGCATCACGGCAAAAGCTAAGATGAACATTGTGGCGATGTAAGTCAATGGAACAAAGACATCAAACGACTTTCTTAGAAAGAGATAGATACCTCCCACTAAAATAAGTAAGACGCTGGTTTCGCCAATCGTTCCTGGTAGACCGATTCCTGTAAACATCTGCATTAAGCTGAAGTTATCGTTTTGAGCAAATGGGCTAATGACCCAATCGCCAAGAACCGTTGCACCGGCAACGCCATCCACTTGTGGTAGATAGTTTGAAACCGCGACTGCACCACCGAAGGCAAGCGCAATAAATACTCTTGCAAAGGCCGCGATATTAAAAATGTTCTGGCCCATGCCTCCAAAGACAAGTTTGGCGAAGAAGACGCCAAACACCCCACCGATAATTACGACGATAATTGGGGTGGCATCTGGAATAATTAAGCCATAGATTAAACCACTCACAATAATCGTGAAATTATAGATGGTGAAACTTTTATTGCAAAGCTTGAATTTCTCTTTGTTTTTATAATCTTGAATCTGATAGTAAATATATTCAGTCCCTAACATCGATAAGACTGCCGCGAGAAGTATCCATACTGCTGTTAAGCCATGCTGGTAAATCGCGAATGCGACTAAGGGTGTTAAAGCAATGGCTACATCGCTCATCATACGGACGACGCTTGCGGTTGGTCTTCGTAAATGGGGACTGTTTTTTTCAATCATTTGCATCATTATCACCCAATTAGTTGTTTACCCTTTCTAACATAGTCTGTTACATGGATTTTACTTGTGCATACATAGGCACATAAACCACATTCGATACACTTTTTCGCTGCTAAATATTCGACTGATTTCTTATCGTTACGTTTAACAGCATTCATGATTTGCACTGGTTGAATATCGACCGGACAACTGAGCACACAGGAAGCACAGCGAACACATGTCTCTTCATGGTAGTCGACGTCTTTAAAGACAAGGACACTCGTTGTCGTCGGGGTAACAACGACATCGTCAGTGCCGACTGCCTCACCCATCATCGGTCCACCTAAGATAACATTAATCTTTTCAATGCCTTCTTTATAACCATCACAAAGCTTGATGAGATCACGGACATTTGTCCCGACACGAACACGGATACTTTGTGGGAAGTTAATCGCATCGCCATTGACTGTTAAATAGCGTTTCGTGATCGGCAGGTTATGCTTAACCGCATCGTAAACACTCGCACAGGTTGAAACGTTAAAAGCGATCACGCCATACTCCATCGGTAAAACACCCGATGGAATTTTAATGCCGAGCGCGTTTTTAAACATTTCAATTTCCCACCCTTGTGGATAGTAATCGGCGAGCTTAGCAATGCTGATATCGCTATCTTTATTAAAGCGTTGAACTTCACGTTCTAAGACTTCAACAAGCTCTTTTTTTGTTTTTTTAACCGCAATCATGCCTCGTTTAGCATTCAGTACACGCATTAAGTATTTCAACCCTTTAAAGATTTGCTCGGGTTGGTCTTTAACTAAACGGTAGTCGCTACTCAAATACGGTTCACACTCTACCGCATTAATAACAACCGTCTCAATTTCCTTATCGGTATTGACTTTAATGTACGATGGAAAAGCACTACCACCTAAACCGACCAATGACTTATTCTTAATAATGTCAATCATATCGGCTTTACTCATAGCATCAATCATCGCATCAGAACGATCAACAATCGTTTCACAGTAAGTGTCTTGATAATCATTACGGATAACCACAAACTCTAAGTGACGCTTCGTAGTGATGTCTGTGACTTCACCACTCACCGTAGAGTAAATCGGTTGTTTGAAAAATCCGCCATCGCGTTCCCCAATAATTTGTCCTAAGTAAACTTTATCCCCTTTTTTTACATTTAAACTGTACTTTTTTGCACGTTCTGTAGTTAAGTTGATATAGACAAACTCTGGATCGACATAGCGGATATGGGGCAGCTCTGTAGCGAGTTCTCTTATGTCTAAAACTTTACGAGCTTTACTGATCATTTTTTCACTTCCTCATTTTTTTCTGGAATGGTTTCGATAATCTTTAAGAGTGTTTCTTTAATTGTGTTAATGCGTTGATCAGCCGCCTCAATCGTTGTCGATTTAACGGCGATGTAGATTTTAAGTTTTGGCTCGGTGCCACTCGGTCTTAAAACAAACCAAGTGTTAGACTCATAAATGAACTTAAGAACATTAGAGGGTGGATACTCCATGCGTTCTTGAATGCCATCAGGAAGGGTTCTTATTAAGCTTTGATAATCTTCTTTTGCTGCGAGTTTTAACCCGTCACAATGACCCATTTCTAGGGTTCTAAAATAGTCCATAATCCGGTGAATTTTCGCTTCACCGACTTTGCCTTCTAAAACAATGTTTATGAGATCTTCACGGTAAGCCCCATAACTTTCATAGAGTTCATTTAAATAGTCAATCAATGTTTTGCTTTGATGCTTTAATGCATTGGCGATATCGGCAATCAAAAGCATTGCTTGAATTGAGTCTTTATCACGAACAAAGTCCTTAATAACATAGCCATAGCTTTCTTCATAACCCATAAGGAACTGTTCTGGCGTGGCTTCGATGGCTTTCATTTGCTCACCAATAAACTTAAAACCTGTCAAGGTTGATTCTGTGCGCACCCCATAGGTTTTGGCAATCGACGCGCCAAAATCACTGGTGACAATGGTGTTGTAAATGACCCCTTGTTCAGGAAGTTTATTCTGTTCTTTTAAGGAACTTAGTAAGTACGCGATAAAGATTGCACCTGTCTGATTACCCGTTAAGAAATGATAGTCTTTTTGATGGTAAACAGCGACACCTAGACGGTCACCATCCGGGTCGGTTGCGATCAGGATATCCGCCTGATGCTTTTGACCGTATTTAAGCGCGTATTCAAACGCTTTAGGGTCTTCAGGGTTCGGGCTTTTCACCGTAGTAAAGTTGGCATCAGCGACCATTTGTTCTTCAACAGGAATCACCTCATACCCGTTTTCAACTAAACTTCTAAGTCCAATTTCACGGCTTGCTCCATGAAGAGGTGTAAAGACAACTTTAACGATTTTTTTGAGATCTTTTTGGCATTGCACTTCAGCGACACGTTGGAGGTACTCTGTATCCATAGTACGGTCTAAGAAAGTGACATACCCTTGTTCTTTTGCCGTGTCAAAAGACACGGTCTCAATCGCAAACAAATCCTCGACCTGATTGACATACTCAATCACTTTGTCGGCTTCTTTTGGAATCAGCTGGCATCCGTCTTCATCATAAATTTTAAAGCCGTTATAATTGGGCGGATTATGCGATGCGGTTACCATGATACCACCACAGGCGTTTTTGCTTCTTACGGCATAGGAAAGGAGCGGCGTAGGTCGCAGATTCTCAAATAAAAAACTCGGAATCTTAAACGCCGCTAACACTTCAACACACACTTTGGCAAAAACATCACTTTGATGGCGATTATCATAGGCAATGGCGACACCACGTTCTTTCGCATCAGGGTACGTTTCAGACAAGTAACGTCCAAATCCGTAAGCCGCTTTGCGCAAAGTGTATTTATTCATACGGTTGATTCCCGCACCTAAAATACCGCGCATCCCACCTGTTCCGAAAGAGAGTGGTTTATAGAAAGCTTCTTCTAATGCTTCTTCTGACATGCTCTCTAGTTCATCACGTAAGGCATCGTCAAGATCTTTTTGATTTAACCAGTGTTCTAGTTCTTTTCGCACTAATACACCACCTTTCTTATATTATATAGTAAAAAAATTAACAGTTGTATTATAACTTAGAACACAGCCTTTTTCAACACCCAATCGGTTTTTACAAATAAGCAAAAAAAAACCGATGCGCTAGC
>SKFS01000026.1 GCA_007117885.1 Candidatus Izemoplasma sp. | reverse complement strand
GCATCGTTTACATCTCTCAAAGAATGTGGGAGATTATTGAGGAAGCGGAGTTAACAACAATCACAAAGCTTATCTATCAATTGGATCGTAGGGATGGATATTACGATGGTTATAATGTTCACCCAAATATTAAGTTCATTTTTGGAGAAGCTGTTTCGGTTTTGAGACTAAGCAGGGTCGCTAAGTTTGAAAACTACAGGGTTCCAGCATTTTTTAGGAATAAAAAGAACAACTAAAATGAAAAAATTATCATATGAAGATGGGCATATAGTGTTAAGAAGCGAGGACGGAAATCTCTTCTGGAACTCTCATGTTATTGATTTAAAGGATGATGAAGGCGGTTTTAAAACTATCTTAATCGAGGGAAAGCTAATCGAAAAAAGTGAGTATCGCAAAGATGATAGAGTATTGGAACTTTAAAAATTATGTGATACAAATTCACGATCTTGGCGCAAGGGAAGCCCACGGCTTTAGCCGTGGGATACTTAGTTAGAAAAAGGATACGCAATTTATCCAATAAAAAGGGGAATTGAGGTAATTGAAAACATTTAATACACACGCATCCAAAGCGATGCATAATTAAACATTACAATGGACAAAAACACATTTATTAAATTCGTGGATGCCTACACAGAGACAGACGAGTCGGTCTTGGGGGATCTACTCAATACTGTAACAACTAAGTTTAACCGTATGGTTGAGCGCGAAAAGAACCGTAGGGATTCTGCCCATTTAAAGGCAGCGTCGGACATGCTTGGTCACATTTATTACAGTACGATTTATAAAAAGAAAAATCCAAAGCTGTTTGATAACGAGACATGTTGCGCGCTACTGGATGCCATGTCCGAAGTCTACCCCAACGTTGTAGGTGGGTCAGTTGCAGGAAAAACGCTTCTTGAGCATTATGCTAAGTCTGCTAAGGCTTTGGGCTGGGAGCCAGAGGACGCTTTTATTCTAAAGGTTAGAGGTAAGAGTGAGTGGTTGAGGAAACTTTATATGCACCATCATGAACCTGGAAATTAAAGAAAATTGTCGCTACTCAAAATTTAAGGGGCTTAAAGAATTGACAAAACTGTTTACTATAGACGTGGGCGATGGTACAGTTCGTTATGAAAAAATGTGTCAGCGCGGAGATTTAGAGTTTTTTGACTACGGGCGTGGTTTTCTGAATGTAGAGATTTATCCTAGTTTGGATATCTACGGAGAAAAGGATGCAAACGGAAAATTTGTAAATTACTTTTGTCGTATGTGGTTTGCCACAATTGATGACGGTGATTTTGGCGGCTGGGCCGGACCAATGTCAAAAGAAAAAGCTCAAGACTTGTGCAAGAGAATTGCTCATGAAGTTTTTGAAGACATGGTGGGCCTACCCAATACGGAAGAACTAAATAAAACTTTGAGACCATACGGAATGTACGTAAACTATGAATAAAACAAAAATGTTAAAACAAACAACAAAAGAGAAGGCTACAAGCCAAAGTAAAAAGAAGGATGTGCATACACCCCCAAAAATGGGAGAGTATACTGCTGCAGCTTTAGAGTACGGTAGGTCCAATGCAACCTACAAAAAGGTGGGAAGAAAGTACGTGCAAGTGAATGACCCTTGGAGACATGATGGGCTGGCGGAAGGCTGGCATCTTATACACGTGAAACCAGGCTGTGTGTCTGAGCGTATACGCGTATATCCTGCCTACTTGGAGTTGGAAGCAGCCATCCTGGAAAAATCTGATGAGCTTGTGAAACTAATACAAG
Organism: Candidatus Izemoplasma sp.; assembly: GCA_007117885.1. Lineage (GTDB taxonomy): Bacteria > Bacillota_I > Bacilli_A > Izemoplasmatales > Izemoplasmataceae > CSBR16-104. The sequence goes on along the minus strand of SKFS01000026.1, from coordinate 20,212 downwards.
CGGCAGTAACAGCACGCCCAAGTAACCGCACTATCTCAAAAGCTGCGTACGAAGCATGGCAGAAACTAACGCGTTGCTTCCCTGACGATTTTTCATTACTGGAATACGACTCTATACAGGGCATTGCAGACCAGATTTTAGATGGCCTTACACGAAACAAAAAAAGAAACGATTAAGAAACGATTAAGAAACGATTAAATAGAACATGCAAGTTATAACAAAAAGAGAATTCGTTCAAACTTCGGTAAAAAATAAAGAAATTAAATTTGAGGTAGATCAGTTACATCCCGAGGTTATGATCAAAATTGTATCGGATATGTATCCGGATTCACGGCGTACGGTCACAACAGAATATGTGCAGAACGCGCTGGATTCACATTATGAAGCCGGCTGCCCGGATAAACCGATACACGTTACACTACCAACACCACTAAGCCCTGTGTACAAAGTGCGGGACTTTGGTATTGGTATGACACGGGAAACAATTGAGAACACCTTTAGGTATGTTTTCCGGTCAACAAAAAATCAATCTGACGAGGCCCTTGGGGGCTTTGGTTTAGGAAAGCTGGTTTTCGGTGCGTACTCAGGTGTAATGGACCTACTGCTTTACTCTGGTACGCAGTGCGAACATTATGTTGTGCGTTTGAAAGACGGGGATGCGGGTATGACGGAAGTTGCTAAATTTCCATCAAACTTTCCACGAGGGGTAGAAGTACGTATTCCTGTATATGAAGATGATTGTAATTACTTTGTAGAACAATGTCGTAGTGTTTATGCGTTGATGCCTGTACGTCCTGTGATCTTGGGACGGCCAGATTTTTGGGAAGAGGTTGAACAAATTTTGGATAACGAAGTATTTTTCCAAACAAAAACTGCAAACGCTAAACTGTTTTCATCCAAGATACCGTATCGAGCAAACAAAGCAACTGTCTTGATTGGAGGTATTCCGTTCCCGATTAAAGAAGACGTTTTAATGTCTTTGCTAGAAAAGCAGGAGTACGCATCTATAATTTCCAAAGACCAGCATAGTAACATACGAACACTGTTATCTTCTCCTCTTGTTATCAGTGCAAAGCCGGGGGAGCTTGAGGTTGTACCATCCCGTGATAACATAAAGTATAACCGCAAGTCTGCGGTTTGGTTGGGAACTACTTTGGTGCAGATATATAAGGAGCTTGGAGACTTTATAACTTCCAAACTGCTGAATACCTCAACCTTTTTAGAAGCTTGGCAAGAAATTGTTCCACAAGTGGTGGTCCATGAAGATAGTGTTCTGAAAAAACTGTCACTAAAACTTTGCAGTGAATTAGTCTGGAATAACACCATGCCAGTTTTAGGAGACTTATTTGAAGTTTGGCAACTGGCATTTAAATATAAGGGTTCATACTATACCTCAAGGTTTTTTGGAACACAACGTAGGTACGTTGATGCAACGAGTTTGGCGCATGAGGATTACACAGGCGTATTGGACTTTGCGACTACCTCGCTTTCATCATCTGGCTCCAGGTACACATACCATAATAGTTCTACTAAAAGAGTATTTAAAGATTTTTTAAACATACCTTTGTTGAAAGAGTTTGGAGATTGGACTAACAAACATGTTGAAAAAGTAGGAACAATGCGCGAAACGCGCAGTAGTAACGACACACGCACACGTTGTATGTCTGCGGATCTGCGGGCGAAGCTTTTACCAATTGCTGCGCTTTTGGATAATGCTTTGGCGGTCGCTAAAACAAAACAGGGGGGTATAAAATCCCCGCGGTGGAAAGTGATAATCATTGATTTGAATACGTGTGCATTGGCTAAATCCTCGCGTATTATCAACTATAACGTTGTGGAAGACACAGGTGTTATCACCGGTGAGTCACACTTTCGTATTTACACAAGGGGAGCGAAAGCGAAAGACTTTACCAAATGGATGCAAAAACTTAAGATTGGTGATACACTGGATACCTTTATAGATATTACTGATTTGGAAACACCACCTGCAAACTCTACGTTTGGCACGCGTACAAAGAAAAACGCTTCAGCCGGCAGTACGGGTGATTTTGGTGTAAACTCTTTGTTCACGTTTAATTCGTCAGGAGTAACCCCAAGTGATTCCTTCAACGATACTTTTTGGGTATCCACAAACAACGAGGAGCTAGCGCAATGGAAAAAGGACAAAACTCTTAGATTATTCTACGTACCAGTTTCTGCCTATAAGCCTGTGTTTAATATGGATGCCAAGTATTCAACGCTGGAAACCAGCTCCGCTAGCCAGGCAGAGCTAGCAATACATTTTAGACACTCATCATCCGGCTTTTGTAATTTGGTGGAGTATTTGTTTAAGCAACTACATACGCAGGAACAAACATCGTATAAGATTATTGGAGTAAAGGCAAAAAAACTACCAAAAGGTACGCTTGATATTTTTCAGGAACTGGATACGTTTTTGACGCAGCACTTAACAAATATAAGTAAGTTTTTGCAGAACCGTGCCACGTTGGGTGAAGATAATTTAGCGCTAAAAGCACAACTCCAAAATCTACTTTTAAACTTTCTAAAGAACTTTGAACAAACAGAAAAATTTAAAAGTAAAGAGGCTACAGCGTTGCGTGGTGTTTTTCTTGCCTTTAAAAAGCTGGTTAGTAATTTCAAGCTTGGTTTAACTTCAGCGGAAAATAGCATTGTAACCAATGCTTTTACATCTGCCGGAATTTTAATCTTGGACAAGTGCGCATGCTCAAACAGTTATTGTGGTCGTAAATCCTGGTTTAATTTGCACACTATGTGTAAACGAAACTTCCACAATGACTGCACTGAGTTTTCAGGCTTTTTAGATTGTAGCGAAAAGTTGAGGGAGTTATATGAAGTTCAAAACTTGTTATTGATGGGTTCATATCAAAATAGATACTATGATAGTAACTACAAAACAGTTAGCGCCGATACGTTAAGCAAAGGCGCATTTCTCCCATCCACGTACTGTTCTTACCATATGGAAACGCGTATGTATGATATTTTTCTAGATACATACAGAGACGTTTTTGTACCTGAAGATGTGGCGGAGCTATCTGAGGAGCTTGGTTCATACTTTCAACAATGTGCCGTTACGCTTAAAGAAGTTGCGGATATACCACTTTGCAGCGTGACTAATTTTAGTACACCTGTTAAAATCCTGAAGAATATTGAAGACCTTTTTAAGCCTACGAACACCGAGCAGCCTTCTTTCCTTCAAGCACTTGCAGAAATCTTTATTGATGAGCGTGATAACACCAACTATTTACCCTTCCTACTGCAGCGTACGCTGCAACTGTTGGCGATCCAGGCGTCTGACTTGGACTCAAATAAACATACAAACCCTGTGCAGACAGATATTAAGCGTACTATGTTGAGTTATGCCGAACAGTTTAAGAAAATACCTGCTAGTGTTTCGCTTACATGGTCTACATGTTTGCTTTGTCTTTACGGTGCAATGCTGGCCTCTATTTTACATGAGGAAAAGTATCAAGTTTCAGCCTTATTCAACACTCTACAAAAAACTGATCCCGAATCTGCTTTTAGTTTTCTAATGACACTACTACCTGGTAGTTTCTCTTTTGACTTTACACCACTAAAAAACAAGCAATAATTCAATATTATTGACACATTTCACAAAAACATACACATTATATATTATGCAAAACGACACAATACAATTTTTTAAAACTGACGATTACATCACGCTAATTTGGCCTAACGAGGCACGTTCCCGCACGATTTTTAAGTCAGAAAACTTACATGCTTACAAGCGTGCCGCATTCCTTATTTCAGTAGGACGCTACGAAGAGCTGGATCAAGTCACAAACGACTGGGACGTCATTCTTAGCTCAGTTAACTGGGGCAACAGTATGAGTTACGAGAACGGGATGTTGCAGTACAACGGAGTCCCTATCCATAACATACTTGCTAAAAAGATTTTGGAAAAGATCAAAGCAGGGGAAATGAACGTAGATCCTGAAATTAACTTTTTGGAATCCTGTTTACGCAATCCAAACCACATTGCTGTGGATGATCTTTATCTGTTTCTTACAAACCATGAGTCTGTACCTATTACAGATGACGGCGCTGTGCTTATGTACAAAAAGGTACGTGAGGATTTTCACAGCTACTTCACAGATAAGAACAATCAACACGTAGATTGGACCCCAGGCAAGGTTGTTACCATGGATCGTGCTGAGTGTGACCCTAATCGGGATCAAACTTGTTCAACCGGGTTACATACGTGCTCCCGCGAGTATCTACCAAGCTTTTACGGTAGTAGCGGACGCGTCATTCTAGTAAAGGTATTTCCTGAGCACATTACGTCTATTCCCGCAGAGTACGGACACCAAAAGTGTCGCTCGTGCCAAGCGGAGTCTATTCGTGAAATTCGGGATCTACGCGCATTTGCATTTGGTGCGCATGCCTATGACGCCGAGGGTAATCCGCGCGAAGTAGTACAGAACACTTACGAAAGCAGCTTTGACGAGGAAATCGTTGACGCTGTGGAAAGTGCAATGGCACGCTTTATCAAGTATAGCGAAGACTATGCGGAGTGGCTCGAAAATGGTGAAACAGTTTCTATCGAAGAATTTGTGGCTGCCGTAGACGATTATGTTTCTGATTTTAATGAACGGTTCGTTTACGATCCCGATTTCGTTGCACACGTAATTGACGAATCAACAAACCCCTTGTTTGACGACTTGCAACTTTTTGTCAACGTTGCTGTGGTTGTTCGGATTGGAAGCGCCGGTGACGATGCTGACGAATACGAAAATGATACCCTGTAACGCAGACTGCGTTTTTACCGCATTGCGGTAGTGTAAACTTTTGGCAGGCGGGTGGTATATGAAGCCCGCCTGCCATTTAGTTTAGTTTGAACCAATCACTTTTGGATCAATACGACAAAACGACTCGCGAAGAAAAATTACAAGGACGAGCATGGTACAAAGACGCGCACCAATGGTGCGGACTTACTGGGCTATCATGCGGGTTACCTCTACAAACTGTTGCGGCGATCGTTTCCATCCTTTCTCCTAGAAATAAATGGGAACGCAATAAAAAAGATGCTGCGACATTAATTACGGCTAAACTATCTAAAGCTGATTTTGACTCTTTTTCTGTTTGCACGTTTACCAGCAATAAAAAACGTGCATGGGACCTTATAGACGCAGGAACATTTGCTCCTGACATAGTTTTTAAAGGACCAAAAACACGTGCCTTTTACGATAATATAGTACACAGAAATAGTGAACGTGTTACCGTAGATACATGGGCTTATAGGGCTGCGCGTGCTGTTGAACTACGCTGGCGGGGTGCGATCACTCCCAAAGTGTACAAAACAATAGAACAGGAGTATCAAAAAGTTGCTAAATACGTAGGTGAAAAACCTATGGACTTGCAAGCAATCATTTGGATTGCTATTCAAAACCACACAACCAATGAAGAAGCTAAGCTCAAAGAAAGCAAGAATAGTTCTGGTGCCGGATCTGCATCAGGACTTGTTTATGCTTGATAAAGTACTTGAATACAACTTTGACCACATTGTGTTTCTCGGTGATTACTTTGATTGTTTCCCACACCAACAAGGACGCGCGGATCCGCGCACATGGGTATCAATGTTACACACCGTATATCAGGTGCTGGGTTCAAAGGCTACCTGGCTAGTGGGTAATCATGACCTGCCATATATTGAAGTGTATCCCAAGACGTCAGAGGAAATAGATAAAGCTGCTATAATCACGCCCCACCCAGGGTTCACTCCGCTTATAGCGAGCATACTTGCGGAATACCAAATGGAAGATTTTCTTTTTGGGTTAGAGTTATGCACACAAGTAGATAAATATATTATCTCGCATGCAGGCTTTCATCCCAAAATCTTTCCTCCTTTTAAGTACAAGTACCCAAGAACTAGCATCAAAAAACTATACACCACGTGGGAACAACAGAAAAGACATTTTCATTTAAACGTAGACCACTGGATTAATCAGGTGGGTCCCGTGCGTGCAGGTGGTAATTCCAAATACGCATTTGGGTCACCTGTATGGTTGGACTGGTTTACAGAGTTTGAAGATATTGAGGGGTGCCCTCAAATTGTAGGGCATGCTCAGGTAAACGCGTATTTGCGGGGTTTGCCTTACGAACCTTTGAAAAAAGGTAAAAGTCTTTGTATTGATTTGGCACAAAGCGGTTACGCGTCTTTTTACAAAGGTAAGTTGACGTGGCACGATCTATTTTAGTACAGAAGTTATTATGGACGAAGAAGTGTTAAAAGCGTACGCCCAGACGCAATACAAAATTGGGCAACTAAAAATTGAGCTTGACGAACTAGGTAAACAAATTGTAGCAGGCTTAAAAGAACTAGACGCAAAAAATATGAAGGTACCCAAGCTTGGTACATTCACGTTAGTTGCACGAAAAAACTGGGCGTATTCTCCGGCCGTTGTGGAGATCGAGAGTAAGCTCAAAACAGCAAAGAAAGACGAACAGGAGTCTGGTGTAGCCTCGTTTGAGGAAACGGAATACCTCAAGTTTAAGCAAGTGGATATAAATGCCTGAAAGTAGGGTTCAGATAGCCGACAACGGCAGGGTCACGGTCGAGGACCCTGACTACGAATTGGATGCGCCTTTGCGGTTGCCTGCATCAAATGTACTTGAGCACGACGACGGTATGCCGTGGTTCCCTGGTATAGGGAAAAAGCGCAACAAAGATAAAATCTTGTTTGTTGCCGCATGTCCATTGGAGGAAGAGCTATCTACAATGTTCACTACAAAGCGCCAGCTACTGTCTGGCGGGCCTGGTAATCTGTTTCGCCGTGTGGCTTTGAAAGCCGGTGTGGATATAGATGAGCACAATTACACAACATTGTGCAAGTACCCACTTGCACGTAAAAAGAAGTTAAAACCCACGGCAAACGACATCCAGCGTTGTAAGCATCTGCTTGAAGATGAGCTGGAAAAACTGCAGCCCCGTATTGTAGTATGTCTTGGTAAAATCGTATTTGATTACTTTTTCAATCTGCGCCTAAAGGAGAGAGAAATTAAAGGAGGGTGGTTCCGCCCAAAGGACAGAAACTTTTTGTTGTTTGTGATGGATCCGCTGACGTTAGTATTTAGTAAGCCAGAAGTACTTGAGGCGTTTTCATACGACTTGGTAGAGCTTGCTTCTGAATACAAATACGGCAATACCTCGGAAGACGACATAAAACAAGACTATACGCTTATAGAAGACGTGGAGACACTAAAGGACTGGGTAGAAATTATGCGCAAGGAACAACGTAGTACATTTTCCGTGGACTGCGAATGGGCTGGAACGGATTATCTTTCTGGTAAGTTGCGGTCTGCACAGTTTTGTTGGGAAAAAGGTAAGGCTGTTATGTTGCAGTTTTTTGATGAGTACGGGACGGTTGCCCCATACTTATTAGAAACAGCACAAACTGTGCTGGCTGACTTTATGAATGAACCCCAGATTAGATTTATTGGTCACAACTTTTCCGCAGACGCTCCATGGCTGGAGCACCATCTTGGTATAAACACACATAAGAAATGTGTGTTTGATACAATGTATGCCATGCAAACTGTGGATGAGTCGTATGACCAAAAGCTGGAAAGACTTTCCATACGCTTTACTACATTGGGTAGGTATGATATCGATCTGATTATTTGGAAAAAGGAAAATGGGGATAAAATGCAAGATGGTGGGTATGGCGCTATACCCACTGAAATTTTGTTTCCCTATGCATGTTTGCGACAAGATAGCTTAGTAGAACTGGAAGACGGGTCCTGGGAAAAGATTAAAACTTTGGTGGATACTAAATATTCAGGTAAAGTTAAGGCCTTCAAAGATGGAAAAATAGTTTATAGAAATGTAACAAATTGGCACAAACGGAACACCAAACAAAAAGATTGGTTTAAGTTAAAAACACTATCTACCCCAAGTGGACGTTGGGGGTTACTTGGACCCACATTCACTCCAGACCACGAAGTTCTTACTAAAAGCGGTAAGGTCGCTGTAGAGAACTTGGTACCTGGTAAAGACGCTATATTAACAGACGAATTAGAGTTCAACAAAGAACAAATTAGCGTTTTACTTGCATCACTCCTGGGGGATGGTGGGTTCGAACAAAGAAATAATGCAAAAGTGGCTTTCCGGTGCGGGCAATGTGCAAGACGTAAAACTTACGTAAGTTGGAAGGCTTCTTCCCTGTTTCCAAGTGAATTCAGCGAAGACCGCGTGGTTCCTGTAGCTAAGTGTCCCCACCCCTTTGTCAAATTTGTTTCACGCTATCAGAAACAACTAGTAAACATACTAAACGCGTATGAGTTTAAACCTACTTCAGAAAACAGGGCTAAGAAACTCCGTGTAACGCCGAAGATTCTTGAAAAACTAGGTCCTTTGGGATTTGCTGTTTGGTACCAGGATGATGGGGTATATAAACAGGACAAAAGATGCAAGCATGGGGCTTTAGGAAGTCCTACAATTAGTGCAACCACTTTGGATGCGCAGGAACAAACCATCGTAGTTGACTACTTAAAAAAGACATTAAATCTACGCTCTACGGATATTAAGTATTATGTAGCAAACAAGTGTATTGCTTTCACTGGGGAAGCCAGAAAAAAGTTTTTAGACTGGGTGCACCCTTTTATGCACCCAGATTTTAATTATAAGACATACAAACCTGTTTTAAAACCATACAAAGTTGACACGACCCAAAAACCTTATTACGAACCTATAGTAGACATAATTAGAGTTAACAGAGATCGTAAAGGTGATGGTATAAGGTACTGTTTAAGTGTAGAAGACGCACAAAACTTCTACACTAAGGTTGGATTTGTTTCAAACTGTGCTGACGTGGATGTACCAATGCGCGCCATGGAAAAGTTGTTACGCCTCCTTGCGGAAGACAACACCTTGTTGTACTACTACAACCTTTGTCTACCGTATGTCACAGATGGGTTCAAGCACATGCACATGACGGGTGTACCTTTAGATCGGGAAGATACGTGCACAGTACGCAAAAACTTCCAGATGGTGGCTTCGTTGATGCTGCACGAGTTTAAGGAAACTGTCAGAGAAAAGGCAAACAACGCACTACTGGAAGTATTGATGCAGACTTTTCCATGTGATACAGCAAGAGCTGTAGAACTTTATCAGGATGCTGTCAAAACGCGTTCTGTGGAAGCTATCAAGATAGCCATTGGCGCAAAGCTATATGCGACGCACCATGGTATACTAGCGCACTGGGAAGATGCTCAGGACTTTAATCCAAACTCATCAGACCAAAAACAGCGATGGCTGTTTGGGTTTAAGGGCTTGGAACCAATCAAATCCACAAAAGCAGACGGTATGCCTTCTGTAGACTGGGAGAAAGTGAAGTCCTTAACTCCTGCGGAACAACGCAACTATAAACCAGCTGTAGACAAGGATGTACTCCAGATCTATGGCGTAAAGGACGATGACGTTAAGTTGCTGCTAGAGTATCTAGCGGTGTACCAGGTGATTAAAAACTTCCTAAAGACAGAAGGGCAAGGTCTTGAAGGATTTATTCGGGAAGACGGAAGAGTGCACACAAACTTCCTTATGACCGAAACAACAAGACCTAAGTCGTTGCAGCCAAACATCTTAAACATCCCTGCATACCTGCAGGATCGTGTGAAAAACGGGTTTAAGCGTGCAGTAGCCATGCTGTGTAAGACTTATAACACAGACGTACCTGAAGAGGCTTACAGTTGCTTTCTTGAGGAACGTAATGAGGAAGAACGTGCGGAACTGCCTGATACGTTGTCAGATCCAGTTCCGTTACGCTGGTGCTTCAAAGCACCGCCTGGATGGTGTTTTATTGATGCGGACTATGCCACAGCAGAAGTATTCGCACTTGCGTATCTTAGTGGTGATGAAGAACTTATTGCTGCTTTGACGCAGCCTGATCCTCAGTTTGTGCTTACTCAAGCCCCAGATCAGAAAGAGCCGGCACCTGTGCGTGTTGCATTTGTTGAGGGTGTAACCCAGTTCTCAAAAGAAGAATGGGATGAAGAGTTGCTGCACAACTTGGATACCTTGGAGCATGTTCTATATAACAAGGACGGAAGTCCGCAGCGCCCGCTGCGTGATGTTCACTGGGAAATGGCGGAAAACGTACAGGCACTAAATAAACCTAGAGAAAAGTTGCGTAAAGCCTTGCATCGCAATGGTTTAGGTAAGGTGGGAAATTTTTGCATAGCAGAAAATCAAAAAGTCTTAACACATAAAGGCCCCGTAAATATTCAAGAAATAACACTTGACCATTTAGTATGGGACGGTATAGAGTTTGTTCAACACGACGGACTCACTTACAACGGATACAAAAAAACAATCAGTTACTACGGTTTGCGGGGAACGCCAAACCACAATGTCTACGACGAAACTGGAACCTGTAAGCGTTTCGGAGAGATCGCCGCGCAACAGAATAAGCTTTTCCGCGTTAAAAGACCGGGCTTCAAAGCTCTCGTTAGAGCATTTCGAAGTACATCCCGAGACAGTACATCGGCGTGGCCCGAAATTATCACTATTTGTAAAAGTTACATGCAAATATTGTGGTTTGACCTTGCCGAAAGATTTAAGAAATCTAGAGAAAGGTTACTCCACAAAATGTTGATGTTAGTCAGCGTAACAAAAGTACAAAAACCCCGAAATTGCAAACCGTCGACGCAAGAAAAAGTTTACGACATCCTAAACGCGGGTCCACGTCATCGTTATACAGTTAACGGTTATCTGGTGTCTAACTCAACCCCTTATGGGGCCTCACCACCGCTGCTTGAACGTATGGTAGAAGTGAACACTGGGGAAAAGCCGGAGCCTGGTACTGGGGAGCGAATTATTGAGGCTTATCGCTCCACAAAACCCAGGGCTTGGGAGTATCTTGAGTGGCTGCGCTCCTTGCCGGAAACTACTGGTTTTTACCAAGCACCGTGCGGTGCTAAACGTCACTTTCATATTCATAGCAAAGAAGACGTTGGGGGCTGGAAGTACAAATCCATCCTTGCTGGTATTTCACGGGAAGCGGCAAACTGTGCGTTTCAGGGACTCGTTGCGCATACACTGGCCCGTGCTATTATTTGGTTGATAGACCGATTCAAGGAAGAAGGTTTAAAAGCGGGCGTGTGTATTCCGCTATATGACGCACTATACATTTGTTGCCCTATAGAGGAACGGGAGCGTGTCACAGCGCTTATGCGTGAGTGTATGAGTGAAAAAAATACGTGGAGCCTAAACGGTAGAGAACTCAAATTTAATTTGGATTTTGCCGTAACAAAACGTTGGAGTTGTCCTCCAACAGAAGAAGAATTAAAAGAACTTTCGACTTCGAAAGTGGCTTGACAGTTTTAAAAAACTGTGCCAAATCTGTCTTAACCAAAAGGACAAACTGTTCGCAAATGGTAAGAAAACAAAACAAAAAAGAAAACAACATATGTTAGTAGGAGGAAGTGCGGCTGCCGCCGCAGCAGAAGAAAATAGTGGAGGAGGTTTTACCTCTTTCGTACACCCTGGAATTCGGAGCCTGACGGCTTCGCCTAAGAAGTCATTGACAGTGCGGATTTTACCCGCATTCGACATGAGTCTTTCGTTGGAAGACGCAGGATTTCAAACAGGGTACGCTTCATACAGAAGCGAAGATGCACCTGCACAGGAAAAGGGCGACCCCGGTTTTACCGATTGGTTTTACCCTGTGATGGGTTATACCTATTTTGGTTATGGGCGGGAGCGCTTTCTTTCAGGCTTAACTGGTACTAACTATTATCCTGCAGGAAAGGATCCTGTGCGTGATACCTGGAAGTATGTAAATGAGTTTGTTACAGACCCATATATCAAAAGTCTTGCATTAGGTAAAACTGTAATTGAAAACGGTAAGGAAAAGAAGCTACCACCTTATCTGAAAAAGACACCTCGTAGTTTTGCAATGATGAATGCCTTGGTGCAGGATGAAAAGGTTGTAGATCAGTGGAACAACATTGTGCTGGTTGTTACGAGTTCATCTCTACAGGCGTTAATTGCGGAATTGAACCGCTTGACCCCACGTACAGATACAGTAACAATTACACCGGAGTGGCCTGATTACTATTACGGGGATATTACCCATCCTGAGTATGGACCTGTTATTCGTTTGACGGAAATGCAGGTGGATAATTACACCACTGCAGGGTTTTATCTTGAGCAAACAAAGGACCCGGCACGTCACAACATGAAACCAATGCCTATTTCAGAGGCGCATCTTAAAGGGCGTTACCGTATCTTTGATACACAAAACGTAACAGCCTTGGCGGACGCGTCCGAGCAGTATCAAATTCTGCTGGACTATTTGGTTTCTGACGGTGTTGTGCCTATGGATATCCTACAAGCCGCGTGTTCACGTTATGGTAAGATCCATGAGGACTTGCGCGTGACGGAACGCAAATGGTTTGAAAACGAGGAGGAAGCACAGGGCAGTTCCTTGGGAGGTGGTAAACTAGGCAGTAAACCAGGACCTACAACGAAACCTAATCCTGGAGCGGGTTCTCAAGCCCCGGCTGTTGCAGCACTTAAACAGGCTGCTGAAAAGGAAGTTGTAGATGAAGATGTACCGTTTGATAATAACGAAGAGGAGGAACAGCCTACTCCACTTTTTAAAGGCGGGGATGCGAGCGTAGCCAATGCAGTCCCTGCTTCGGGCGATGACTCTTCTGCAGAAAAGCTGCAAGAGTATACCCAAAAAATTCTGAGTGGTAAAACTTTGACTCCAGAAGAGTTGGCAGACATGTCAGCTTTGAGTGCCAAAGTAAACCAGAATCGCGGGTAGTTGAAAAGCGCCTGCCAGTTTATATGCTGGCAGGCGCTCTATGAAGAAAGAGACATATGCCTAGAAAAAAAGCAGCGAAAGCTGCTACAAAAGTCGATCTGCAGCCTAAAAAGTTTAATTTATTTGAAAGTGATATTGTGGATAGCACACAAGAAGCTTTGGCTGCATTGAACGCACGCAAGAAAAATAGACCTGTGACACTACGTAGTTTGTCAGAGGTACCGCGCTACCTTTTAAACCATGGCTTTTTTGCTTTGGATATGACCTTCGGTACACGTGGCTTTCGAGGTAAAACAGCAATTGAGTTTATTGGCGGGGAGGGAATCGGTAAAACAACATTTATCTTTACGCTATTGGGCGGATTGATGAAAAATAATCAATCTCCAGTATTGTATGTAAATACGGAAGGTGACAATAAACTCCCAAATAAACAGCGCATTATGCGATGTTTAGACACAGACCCTAAAATTGCTGAGCGTATCTTAAATGTGTTAGAAATTGACACAGGTAGGGAGCTGCGACGCACAACAGAGTATATTGAGGATTTTATTCATACCACCCGTAAATACTTGAACGACCGTGGAGCTGAAGATGTTCCGATTGTTGTGGTCATAGATACGTTAAGCAAAATGATGTCACCTGGGGAAGCTGCGGGTGTTCTGGATGACGGCGAAGACAACAAAAAGGCAAAAGAATTAGGAGGTGGTAGTAACTTTGAGTTTGCAAAATTAATGCATGCTTGGTGCCGCCAATTGCCTTCATTGTTGGAAGCCAATAACGTACTACTCATAGCTGTGTCCCACCAAAATCAAAAGATTGATATGTCCGGCTTTGGTTCCCCTATGAGCGCTGAAACATCTGCGGGCTACAACAAGAATAAGTATGGTGGTAAGGCGTTGGACCAGAACGCAGTAATGCAATGTACAATTAAGCGTATTGGCTTTGCAAAAAATTCCAAAGGAGAGCCGATAGGCCATAAGGTACAACTGCGTGTTGTAAAAAGCTCGGTTGGTGCGGATAATTCCACACTGGATTATGTTTTAAAGACACGTGACTTTGACGACCACGAAGGTTATCAGGAACTTGCTCTGGACTTTTCTGAGGGCTTGGCAAATGCATTTGCGGAACAAAAACTTCTTGGCACCACTGTGGTGCGTAAACGCTACACATCTGACGAGCTTGGTGTATCCGGCGTAACCGCTCAAGAGTTTATGGAGACGCTTCAATCCCGTCCAGACATACTGGCTAAACTTGGACATGAGCTAAAAATTGAGGGCTACACATCAGAAGAGGTGGCAGCCCTTGAATCCTACGGAGAAGATGATACTCCGGAGGAAAATGAAGACGCACAAGAAGAATAATGGGAAAACTCGATACTTACTATATAAAGTATTTGGAGGTACACACTGGTCAAAAGGCCATTGCGCACGAAACTCCTGAAAGCTTTGTGGATCGTTTATCTTGTGCAGATGATGTAAGACTCCCGCTCAGTAATACTTTGTTTTTAGACGACCGTTGTTCATTTTTGGAGGCGGTACTCTTAAGGAGCAAACGCTCCAAACTTCTACAAGCACTGGATGATAGTCCGGATACATTAGTATTTGGGCTGGAAAAAAGTGGGAGCTTTGTCGGGAAACATAGTCTGTTTTGTGCATGGGTAGTTTATTCGGTTGACGAAATTGCCTGGGTGTTTAACAATGGTTACTCAAAACACTTTTTAGGGGCGTTTAGCCGTTGGAAAGATGGTTTAGTTGTAACCTGCCCTTTTTCCACCTTATTAGGAGACGCAGGTAAAGAACAAATTGAATAGTACGCTGCAAAGAAGAAACCGATATGGGAGATTATTCAGGATATTCATATAGTAAAACCAATACCGTACATTTACTGTACCGAGATCCGTCCGCACCCAAAGTGCGACTTTCTGAAGACATGGTGTTGGAAGATGATCTATTGCATTATAAGCACTACACGTGTCCTTATAATACAATGCTTCCGACGGCAGAGTTTGCAGATGATTTCGGTAAGTTTATTGAGGTTTGGAATAACTACGTAAACGATCCTGAAAACAAACGTTCCCTACGCTTTGCACGCGAAGTCAAGCCTTTTGACTTGATTTTTGTTCAACGGGTAAAACCCGCAGATAATGGTTTAATACTTTTACTACCTTCAATGAAAAAAGTAGACCTCAACAAATTAGTTGAGAATTCACAAAGCATAACCAGTAGACCGAACAGCATGCGCTTTAAGCAATTTGCTACTATTGGTAAATTCCCATCCGTATCATGTGTACATGTTGGAATGTGGGATAAGGATGTAATACAAGAAATGATACTTAATGGTTACGAAGAATCTAGTTGAACGTATTACAGGTATCCAAACAGTGGTTGAGGGGCTTGGTTTTCCAAGCCTCCGACCACACCAAGTTGTACCTGTACAAAACACGCTGGCCGAAAGGGATCAGTTTGTAGTAATGCCCACAGGCGGAGGTAAAATATACTTGCTTTAATTATTTTAGAAAATATATTAAAGCAAACGAGTTTTGCCGTTTACCTAAGAAATTAGGTAAATCATAAGCGCGGAATTAAGCGAGAAAAGCTGAGATGCTTACTCGAACCGAAGGCTAGTAGGGATACTAGTCAGGGGCAACGCATAGTAGCAGGGGAAGTACCTCCTATCAGCTACCACGAGGCCGCGCAACCCAAACAAGTAAAGTTGTGGGTTAAAAAGTATGCTGAGCTAAGGTTAATTCAAGCCTTAGAACTAAAAGATAAAAAGCTTTTAGGTTAACAAACTGAAAAGCCTGTGTTACATAGTACCCACCTTGGCAGCAGGGTTCCGCACGTTAATCTTTTCACCGCTGGTTGCTTTGATTAAAGACCAGCTCGAAAGTCTACACAGATTTGGACAAGCTGCAGGGGGTGTCTCCTCTTTATACTCCAAGTTTGAAAACACACGCACGCTGAATGAGTGGAAACGAGGCGATTTAGATTTCCTAATCGTTGCACCAGAACGACTTAAGAATGAAGAGTTTCTGCAGGCTTTACGTACAACTCCACCGGATATGGTGGTAGTGGACGAAATTCACGTTGCATCTGAACATGCCTTTAATTTTCGCCCCGACTATAGAAAAATCGCACCCTTTATTCAGGAATTGAATCCTAAGGTATTTCTAGGATTAACCGCTACCTTTACTTCCGATGTTGAAGAGGATCTTCGTACCATATTTTGTTTGCCTGATGCAGTAAAAACCGCTGCATATTACGAGCGTACAAACTTACAAATGCACAGTAAAGAGTTTACGTCAAACATGCAACTGCTGCGCGACGTAAACAAAATCGATGGCTCGGCCATCATTTACTTTTCCACAGTTAAGAGGCTTGAAGCCGCTTATAGGGAGATTGGGCATATGGTTGAAGGTGGTGCGTGTATGTACCATGGAAGTATAACACCAAACAATAAGGACACAAACCAAACAATGTTTATGAATGGTTCTGTGCGTGTTGTGTTTGCTACGATTTCCTTTGGTATGGGTGTTGATAAAGCCGACATTCGTGGTGTACTACAAGTCACAGTACCTGGTTCTATAGAAGAATTGGTACAAGGCTTTGGGCGAGGTGGCCGTGACGGCGGGGCTTGCACCTGCCTTTACTACATGGATACTGACTCTATAGACATACAAAAGTTTTTTATAGACATGGGATATCCGCCTAAGTCTTTGATTCACGCATTCTATAGGGCAGTGAAAAGTAACCTGGACAGTGACGGTAACTGTAATTTGCGTATTGGTGACGTTTGCCGCTTGGGTAGTGTACCTACCCAATATGCGTCGGCAATATCTTCTATTCTTTTTGGTGAAGGCATCCTAGCCAGGGCAAAGCAGGAAACTCCTTTGCGTGCAAAAATACTGGAAACACCAAAAACAGCGGCACAAAAAAGAATCATCGAAGGTATTACAGAATATGGCGTACGCGACCCAAAGACAGGTTACTATGAAGCAGACTTGGAGTTTTTAGCCGAACAAATTTCAAGTACACCTGGTCAAATCATAAAGTCTTTAAAAACTATGGTAACCAACGGTTTAGTGGAATTTGAAGACCCAGGTAATTCCAATCCTTTACGGGTGCTTGCACCTATTGAAAAGTTGGACACGAACAAGCTGACAAAGCGTCGTAATGACGCGATGACACGTCTTGATGAAGTTATAAATTTTTGGGATGTAAAGGACGAAGAAAAACACTCTACCCTTAAAACATATTTTGAGCGAGAATAAGCTACCAGAAAATGTGCAGCAATTGCTGCGTGAGTTATTTAAACTACTTAAGGATACACCGCTATCAAAACGGGCACAGGAACTGCGTGACGGTACCTTGGTAACATGCCCTGTATCTGGTAAGGTGTATGAAGCTGCAGAGGTGCAGCGTTTGAATAACGGTTATTTTGAAATCTTAAACACAATCCATCCAGAAATGCGAAAAGACTTTCGCGATCTTTGTCCAGTTGCCTGCATACAATGTCGTGAGGTAGTTGCGTTTTTAAGTCCGGGAACGGATAAGGACGGGTTCACTGTTGAAAAAGGTAAAATATACCACATACACTACTGCCCGAAGTGTGAACCTGAAAAATTCAAGGTTCCAGACCAGGCAGTGGTAACAGAATTGATTGAAAAATCTATATTCTTGAAACACAAATAAAAATATGACTATTCTAGAAATTTTATTTCTTTTGCTTGCAATTTTTGCAGGCGCTGGCATACAGTGGGCTTTTCCAGCTTTTGCCCCAAACGTAAAAGCTGGAGCTATATACCTTTACCGAGGTACTATTTCACTAAGCAAAAACCTTTATGAGCGAATCCGTAATAAAAGCAAAGAAACTGCGTAACATCGACGTCGTAGACCTGGAAAACCCCAAGTTTGCAGACGCACCTACAAAGTACCGCCTACACTATACAGACATGAACACCGCCCCGCATGCTGTGTTTGTAACAAAAGAAGTAGCAATTCGTATCAAGTCTAAAAACGAAGATCGTAATTTTCGATCCAACTTTAACTTGTATGTCAATGCTGAAGGTGTGGTGGAGGACTACGATAGCGAACCAAAAAATCCAAACTTACCGTTTGCAGAGTCGTCTACAGAGGTGCGTTCGGAAACAGAACGTTTCCTTATTCTTGAAAAGACCCGCGTAGGTACCATAACTGTTAAGCATAACAACGGTGTGTCCCCTGAATTGGTTGGGTATATCAAGAATGCAGCAGAAAAGCATTTGAAGGCCCACAAAGATATTAAGTCTTACGACCTTTTGGACGAGCAATATTTTGTATTTGACGTAAGAAATAATAACCGGTATATCTACGTCAAACCAGAAGCCGCATAATATGACATCCCCTGAGACGCCAATAGAAGAAGTTTTACCGCAAGGTATAGAGTTACACCCTTTTAATGATGTGGCACACTGGCGTGAAGACATTTACCAAAAAGCGCAGACTGCGCTAGCAGACAGTTTTCCGCGAGAGTATGGTGGTGTTAGCCTAGAGCTGTCGGATTTGGAGTATGCAGATCCTGCCACGCTTACTCCGGCTGAAGAGCGTGAGCGCTTAATGCACCGTAAAAAAGCCTTCAGACGTCTCAGGGGAACCGTCACCCTACGTGACAAAGAAACCGGTGAAGTATTGGACTCCGTTAAAAAAACGTTGATGGGCGTACCCTACCTGTCAGAGCGTGGTACGTTTATTCACAATGGTTCCAATTACGTGTCTATTCGACAGGCGCGCTTACGTCCAGGCGTGTACACACGCCGCAAGCGTAATAATGAACTAGAAGCGCATTTCAATGTTGCGCCTGGTTCTGGAAAGCCTTTTCGTATTGCACTGGAACCAGAGTCTTCCCTGTTTCGTTTCCAGTATGGGGGTAGCAACTTAAAATTGTATTCTATACTCAGAGACTTGGGTGTGGAGGACGAAACCATGCGTGAAGCTTGGGGAGATTACACTTTCAAGCGTAATCAGGAAAAGTATGATACGCGGGACACAAATAAGTTGTTTGTAAAAATGTTCCCCTACGAAGACACCGACAAACCTAGGGATGAAAAACTGAATATGATTAGAGAACGTTTATTTTCTGGTAAGCTTGAACGCGACGTGGTGCGCAGAACTTTGGGAACTCACAATTGATGGAACATAGTATTGATAAGGATCACCCAAACACACGGGCTATTCTAAAACGCATTAGGAATAAGCTGTTTAAGAAGGACGCAACTTTTGCTGAACCGGAAACACCGAATAGGCAAAAAGATGAATTGGTGGATCTCGACATAAACGATGTCCTAACAAGCTCGAAACGCTTGATAGCAATTAACCGAGGTGATGCTGAACCCGATGATCGCGACTCCCTAGCGTTTAAGCGCGTTTACACTACAGGGGATTTGATAGCAGAGCGTATTAACATTGACGCAGAAAAGACTGCACGTACGCTACTGCGCAAATTGAACCGCAAACGTTCTTTAAAAAACTTACCATCAAACATCTTTAACCGGTATACCGAAGGTCATATTGTGGGAAACCCGCTATCATCGCCTTTGGAGGAAACAAATCCAGTACAACTTTTGGAGCAACAATATCGTATAACCCAAATGGGTCCAGGCGGTATTGGTTCTGAAAGCGCACTAACAGAAGAGATGCAAAATGTGAATCCAAGTGAATTTGGTTTTATTGACCCTCTAACTGGCCCCGAGTGTTATGGGGCCGGCGAGCAGGTCTTCACGCGCAGGGGTTGGGTAAAATGGGAGCACGTAATAGACACAGACGAACTGTTGACGCTGGAAACAATTGAAAGTTTAGCTGAGCCTTTTTACGAAAAACCGTCCCGCTTGATTGCAGAAGACTATGAAGGTGAACTATTTTGTTGGAAAACAAAGGACACCAGTGGTAGGGTAACGCCCAATCACACACTGTTTCTTAGGGATACAAATACAAAACCATTTAAAGCACTAGCTGCAGATGTGTTTACCCTTAATAAATCCTTTGAACTTTTGATGTCCAGACCTGGGGGTGTTGTTAAACCCGCCCACTGTTTTAAGGAATCCTATAAGAACAAAGTATACTGCGCTACAGTAACCTCTGGCATTCTTTATGTAAAAGGTGCAGATGCACCTTTTGGTTATTGGTGCGGGAACTCTGGGCGTGCTGGCATTGACGTGCGTGCCACACATAACTCCCGCTTGGGCTCTGATGGTAGAATCTATCAGCGCTTTTTTAACCCTCGCTTAAAACGCTATGAGTGGTTATCCGCACGTGATTTGCAGGGTAAAACCATTGGTTTTCCTGCTTAATACCATCACTATCTTGTGGTGGATTGACGCTAACAGCCCGTCATAAATGCGCAAACTGCGCACCGGCTGTTGAATG
>SKFS01000080.1 GCA_007117885.1 Candidatus Izemoplasma sp. | reverse complement strand
GATTTTTGGCCGAATGTGATTACCGCGATTCAAGATTACGCAAATAACGAACTCTTTATCTATGGTGAAATATTGAACACAGTGGGTGCAGGTCGTAGTTATGCATCATACACACCATTTATGGGCATCACAATTAATCAAAAATCCGATGCCGTGCGGAATACGATACGCTCAAGAAATCTAGAAGCCTTGAAAAACATTCAGTACCACAGAGATGTCCCAGCCCGTCAAACGGTATTATGGGCTGAGTCCCATGACGATTATGCGGGGGGTCATACAAACAACTTAGATACCTCATTGATGATTAAAACATACGCGGTGCTCGCATCGAGAAAAGACGCGACAGTGCTTTACTTTCCTCGGCCCTTATCAAACACCTTAATGGGTGAGATTGGATCATACACATGGCAATTAAAACCGATTACAGAGATTAACCGGTTCAATAATTTCTTTGTTGGGACGAATGAGTTGATTTCGGTTCAAGATGGTTATTATATCAATGAGCGATTTAACGAAGACATTCAAGGGGTACTAATCGTCAATGTTGATGGCTCATCTGAGCTCAATAACGTTCATGTATCTCATCTTCCAGATGGCGCTTACCGTGACTACATTTCAGGAACGACTTTTACAGTAAGGAACGGAAGACTCAGCGGACATCTCGATGAGAGTGGGGTTGCCGTAATCTACCTCAACCCCCACCAGCCTCTTCCAGCGACCTTTGTTTCTGATCGTGGACGGCATAGTGCTTTTAGGGAAACGAAGACCATCACACTTTTTGAACACAACACCACCGCGGCTTTTTACCGGATTGATGAAGGCCCTCGTAGACCTTTTACAAATGGCGATGAAGTTGAACTAAGTCATCCTGAAACCAATGCCTTAATTACACTTACCTTAGAAGTGTATTATGATGACTATATAGTTACTCGCGTGTATCAGTATCAAAAGGCCGGTGAAGCAGTAGAGTATGTCGTTATCGAAAACATTGACCTATCAATCATTAACGACAGTATCCTCGTTGCATGGGCATGGCCTGAGGGTGGATCAGGACAATGGATTGAAGGAACGCTTGAGGGAAGTACTTTTTCATTTAAACTGCCAGAAAACCATACATGGTTTCTCTTAGCAATCTTTCCTATGAACACGATAGAGTATCAGTGGGGTTTAAATACCTTTCAAACCCAAGATATTTTTGTACCTTGGAACGGTCTTTACGATGGACGCCAGTTAGTGTGGAATTAAAAGATGACCGAGATTGAATGCCAATCTCGGTCATTTTTCATTGTTATGTCAAAAAGTAAGGAACAAACAACCAAAAAGAACCAGACGGAAGGGCTATTCATTTTAGACGCTTGATATGGTATCATTTAAGTGTAGCATCATGGTTTGCAACGCATTCTATACGAGGAGGGATAAACAGTGAAAAAAATCTTAGTAATCCTTTTAATACTCCTTGGATGGTTCACTTTGGCCTGTGGTGAACCCGCGGAGGATGAAAAAGAGAATGGCAATGGAAGCAATGGTGATAAGGACATTGATACCCCAAGTAACGGTGATGACACAAACGATAGTGTCAACCCAGAACTCACTGGCATTTTTCAAACACTCCAAGAAACAGAAAACTTCACGCTTACCTTTACAACCCATTTTCACGACGAACATCAATGGGAGGTTATTGCACAAGTCGATGGTGAAATAATCTATATTGAAGATGAATTTTACGGCGTTTGGAAGGAACAGTATTTTGTCGTTGAAGAGGGGAATACGGTTTCTTATACACGTTACACTACTGAACAACCTTGGTTACGTGATCGCGAAGCCGGAAATCCTGAGTTTAACCCTAACTTTGGATTCAATTTAGACGCAGAGTGGTTTACTCTTGAAGGCGACAATTATCTTTTAAAAAGCGAGTACTATCGTAACTTTGAACGTTTTATTATGATTGATGACATTGTTTCAGTGACACTCACCATCGTCAATGGCACGCTTCAATTTGACATTTCATCGATTCTTGATCTTCATGGAGCAGAGTATGACATTGCAACATCGATGGCGTTCACAAACATTGGAACAACAGTGATTAATCTACCTTCTTTCAGCAATTATATTGACGATGACGACGACTAATGAGTCTGGCTAAGAATTAGTATAGTATAAAGACCATCCTTAATGATTAAAGCGATCTTTCGATTAGGGCATTAACCTCATAACAAACCGTGAAGCACAGTATAATAGAGTTAACAAGTGAAGAGAGGATGACAATTATGAGTAAGATCAAAGATCGCGCCAAAGGGGCTTTTTTTGGTGCCTTAATTGGTGAAGCGTTAGGCGTTGGACCACATTGGTATTATGATTTAGATGAACTTAGGGATAGTTTTGGACCATGGATTAATGATTACACAAAACCTAAAGAAGGGCGTTACCACGAAGGATTAGAAGCGGGTGAACTTTCTCAACAGGGTTGGATTGTTCAAGAGATGGCACGCTACTTAACACATAATCAAGGCTATCAAAAAGATACCTTTACTCAATGGATGGACCAGGCCATTTTACCCTATGTTAGTGATGATCCGTTAAAAGGCGTCGGGGGCTATACTTCACAGATGATGCGACAAGTTTATCATTCTCGCGTTATAATGAAAAGAGAATGGCATCAAGTTGCCAGTATATCAGACACAACGGAATCCTTAGAACGTAATATCCCTACAGCAATTTATTACGCCAAAGATCTTATGACGTTAAGTCAGAGTGTTGCAGAAAATACACGCATCACACAAAGTGATAATCTTGTGGGTTCTTTGAGTGTAGCTTATAATTTAGTTTTAGCACTGTTGATTCAAGGTGAGCCATTCGATGAGGCCATTAGCCAAAAACTTATGAAACTTGTATATCAGAGAAAACTTCCCTTTTTTGCTGTAACGTCTGAAAACTTAGGAAAACCCCTCGTTGGCCGTAATGTTGCCTCAACTGAGGGATTGTTTGCCTCGCCCGATGCCCTTTTATCGCCTTCATATATGGCTTTAGCCGCTGTCGATCAAAGCATTCAAGTTGAACCCGCATGGAAAGCAGCCATTGTCTATGGTATGCCGTGTGCGATCTATCACATGCTACCAGCTGCCTATTACTTAGCGGCAAGGTTCAAAGACAACTTTGAAGAAGGGGTGTTAAATGCACTTAATGGTGGCGGTCAAAACCAAGTAAGAGCGATGTTAACCGGTGCCCTCATCGGTGCTCAGGTCGGTTACACGAATATACCAAAGCGTTGGATTCTAGGATTAAAAGACAACGATGTGCTTCAAACCATCGCCGAACAGCTAATTAACCATTTATAACACACCGTGAGTCGGTGTGTTTTTGTTGAACTCATTAGCGAAAACTGACTAACATTTAGACAAGGATTAAGGTATAATTAGTTCAGGTCAACAAGGAGGCGCTAATCATGACAACTCAAAACGAAAGATTTGAACTGCAAAAGCTCGTTAAAGAATGGGATGCATCTGGTGTCATACATCTCTACAAAGAAAACCAGCTCACTTACCGCGATCACTTTGGATTTAGTGATCGTGACAACGGCATTAAAACACCTAAAAATCCCACCGTCTTACTTTCAACACGAGCCCATTTTCTTCAAGCGATTGCTATCATGCAGCTCGTTGAGAAGAAGAAACTGTCTTTGGACGACACCATCGATCAGTTTTTACCAGAGTACTTACCTGGAAAGACCATTACACTGCGTCATTTACTTCTGCATGAGTCCGGCATTCCTGACTATTTTTATGGTCATATCATGCTTCAAAAGTCGCGAGATAAAGACCACATGGAATTAAGTGAGCCATCACGCTATCGTTTAGAGAGTCAGCTCTTTTTTGCTCCAATAAGCATCCATCACGTTTTAGATATAATTAATGATCAACGATTGTTTCAACCCGGGTTTAAAGATCATTGGAGCGCAACTAACACCTTGTTTATTGAAACAATCATCGAGCGTGTGACAAATAGCACTATTACAGATTATATTGAAAATAATGTCTTTCAACCGCTCGGTATAAAGACCATTCAACTTGGTCATTACGCCAACACAGTGTCGTATCTTTGCATGCGAGATGTCAATCTTTTAAGAACCCCATTCGAGGGTGAATCAACCCGTGTTTGGACCGTTGATGAAGAAGCGTTAAGTAAAATCGTTCAAGGACTTCGCCAACGGCAACTGTTATCTGAAAAGTCATGGGAGCACGCACTCAAACCAAACAAAAGAGGGGAAGCATTAATCTGTCACTATCGAAATGGTATGGAATACTATCAATCGGATGTTTTAGGTTATGAGATTGGCATTTACGTCGATTTAGCTATTGAAATAAGCTTTTTTCACATGAGCAATGAAGCCCCCATTTTTAAACTCATCGATGGCAATTGGATGCATTTCAAAGCAAAAACACGAGAATATATCGAAGGTTTACACACCTATCCACGGTCTCCGTATCTCGATGTTTATCATGAGCGGAATGCCTGGGATGTTATGCAGCTAAGTATCGACCCCTCACAAAAAGAGTTTGTGATTGATGCAAAAACATCCCTTTGTTGGGCTTTTTCAGAACCACACGAAAAACAGGTTCGCATTTTAATGGAAGGCATGCGTACGATCGGCTTAATGCAACTAGCGATTGATGCTTCTAAAGATATTTTCGCTTTTGATATTCTTATCGTTGACCGACGTTATCAAAACCGTGGGTATGGGAAAATAATGGTAGAAAAAGGCTTAGAACTATTAAAAGAGGCGGGTGCTAAAAAAACCGATATTGTAGTCAACCGATTTAACTATCCCGCCCATCGCTTATACTTGAGTCTTGGTTTTAAAGAAATCGGTGTTTATGAGTCGGGACTAAGGCTAATCAAACATCTTTAGTATGCAGTGATGACAAAGGAGATAAATTCATGGTTATTCGCATTCATGATCCAAAAGTTAAGTCCACCATAGCTAGAAAAATCTTATCACAGCTACCGGAATGGTTTGGAATTCCTGCGGCTACAGAAGAATATATTGAAACAAGTCAATCACTACCTTTTTTTTCGAAGCGTATTGACGACAATGATATTGGTTTTATTGCACTTAAAGAAACGAGCCCTTATACCGCAGAAATTTACTGTATTGCAGTCACTAAAGCTGCTCACCAAAAAGGGTTTGGTAAGGAGTTAATTTTGCACGTAGAAGAGTATGCAGTAAAGCAGGGGTATCTGTTTTTGCAAGTGAAAACCGTAGCCTCAGGGCATTACTCAAACTATGACCAAACCAACCGTTTTTATCGCTCTGTTGGGTTCCGTGAACTTGAAGTATTCCCAACATTATGGGATGCCAAAAATCCGTGCCAAGTGTATGTGAAATCTCTTACTAAAACCTCTGCAAACCATTAGCCCCAAAATGAAAGTCAGTGAGAAACGGAAACGTTCATCACTGACTTTCTTATCAAAACGGAGTGTTTAACACGAGGACTTCTTATGCAGTAGTTCTTTCTTAATTCTATCGACAGATAGGGGTTTAGCATAATGGTAGCCTTGAACATAAAGAGGACTAAGTTGTTGAACTTGTCGTGCTTGTTCATAAGTTTCAACTCCTTCAACTGCCACTTGTAAACCAACACTGTGAAGGGCAAAAACAATCCCGCTTAGAAAAGTAAAGTAATCATCATGCTTATCTAACTGTTGAATAAATGACCGATCGATTTTAACCGCATCAATCGGTAGGTGTACGATGTAGGATAGGTTTGAATAGCCACTGCCAAAATCATCAATAACAATGCTATAGCCTCGGCTTTTGAGATCGCTTAGTACTTCTATAGTCCCCGAAAAGTCTTGTATCAAAGCACTTTCAGTCAACTCAATTCGTATTGAGCTTGGTGGTACGTTATAGAGTTTACGAATATTGCATAATGTATTAATATATTGTACATTCATCAACTCGTTAATCGATACATTAATACCTAAGGCTAAAGATGCATCGATATCACGGAGTTCTTGGTAGCCGTTAAATGCGGCATCGATAATAAATGGACTCAACTCGGGCATCATTGAAGACGCCTCAGCAATCGCTATAAACTCAGTGGGTGAAACTATACCTAACGCTTCAGTGTGCAAGCGAGCTAATGATTCGAACCCAGCAATTCGATTCTTTTCTAAATTTATAATGGGTTGATAATCCATCACTATTTTGTTCTTTTTGTTCCCTGCAAGCAAATCGATTAGCGCAGCGGTGATCTGCTGTTTTCGTTTCACAGTATTGCCAACTTTGTCTGTATACATAGCGATAGCATTTGTGTTATTACTTACAATCATCGTCTGACTGAGCTTTCTTAAAACACATTCAAACGAGGGTTCCGATGAGGTAACCACCATTGTAGCTATCGAAGTTTCAAGAAGGATCCGATGCTTTTCAACGAGAATGGGACTGCCTAGGTAATCAGACAGTTGCTGAGCAAACGAAGGTAGAACAATAGATTCCTTTAAAACAAGAATAAACTGATCATTTTGCATAGCAATCACGGATAGTATCCGCGCTTTAAACTGTTGGATTCGACTTAAAAATGTTTCTAAAATCGCCATTAAAATGGGACTCTTATAAAAGGCAATAAGTGAATTGTAGTTTCTAATACCAATTTTCGCTATTTTAAGACTATAATCGTTTGCTTTTAGAAGACGTTGATAATACTGGTTAACACTATTGATGTCTTTAAAAGTTTGAACCAACTCATATTTTTCTAGACTCATGCTTGTACACAAATT
>SKFS01000133.1 GCA_007117885.1 Candidatus Izemoplasma sp. | reverse complement strand
CGTGATGATGATACGATTTTATTGCCCAATAGAGGTTTTATCGGCGATACTCAAGATACCCGTCCTATCATTATTAGCTCCGGTAGTAATGTTGAGAATACCCTCACCGAATTTGTCATTAAAGAAGAGATACAAGCAATCATCAATGGGCTTGGTGTCATAGGCTTGGGTGATTTAGGGAACTTTGCAGGAAGCTTTGATTTAGCCCGCTTAACTGAAGGTGACAACGCACAGGTTTTACTAAAATCATCCGTTATTCATGCGACTGTAAGCCAGCAAATTCTAAACTTAAAAGACTCAGATACACTAATTATTCCTGAACGTAATTTCGACGATACCACGGACTTAAATATTTTATTAGAAACAGTGATTAATGAAGGCTTACCGGAAGAAGAAACACTGATTGATAGTTTCATAATAAAAGATGAAATATATGCGCTTATCGATGCATTGAATGTTTTAGGATTAGAGGACATTATGAACTTCCAAGGAGGCTTTACACTCGCCTTCCTCGATAATGAAGAAACCCAAGATGTCCTGCTATCATCAACCATTATCCATGCAACGATATCCGATACGATTTTGAATCTCGATTCAGGGGTCTTAATTGTCCCCCTCACTGCCCAAGATGGTGTTACACCGTTACGTACGACAGTGGCTTCTGTAGAGTATGTTGTGCGTGATGAAATTAAAGCGATTATTAGTGCTTTTGGAACACTTCTTGATTCAGGAGGCCAACCGTATACGGATTTTGATAGTTTTGATAGCGATTTAGATGCCAGTCAGTTCTTTGCTCAAAGAGCAACGTTGCTTGAATCATCATCGATCCAAGCGAAACTATCAGACATGATTTTAAACAGTACCGGTGATTTGCTAATTATACCTGATGAAAACTTGGAGACAGGGGATCCCATTCGGATTGTCTTAAGCGACGTAATGTATATAGACAAAGATGAGATTTTGAGCATTTTAGATGGTTTAGAATTACTCGGTATTAGTGAGTTTGATTCAAGTGGCTTTACCCCTGCGACAATTTTTGAGTTAGATTTTACTGAACTACTCACTTCAGCATCACTCCAAGCCACGATTTCGGACATTATTCTAGCCAATGCTTTGGATGAGACAGCACCCACCGGAACGGTTACACTGATCGTACCGAATGCTTTAAGAGAGACTGTGACGGTTGATTTAGCACCGCATACTCAAATTGAACGCACGGAGCTCATCAACTTACTTGAAAGCTTAAAAGTGCTTGATATCGCTGATTTTGATGGCGGTGTTAGTGTTAACACTATCAACAATCTTAATGACAACGACCTAGCAACAGTACTTGTAGGTGAATCTATGCATATTACCATTGACAACATGCTCAAAGCGAATGCATTCATTGTTGATAATGTCCCAGATTTAGCGATAATTGAAACCTTGCACGGGGTCGATGATGTCATTGCTGACTTTGAAATTATTGCTTTCATCCTTGCTGCACAGCAACTCGCAGGCTCGAACTTTACGAACGCAAGCTTTAGTTTTAATGCGATCTTATCGTTAAGTTCTCAAGAACAAGAAGTAATCTTGAGTTCGATGGTCATTCGTAATGCGATGACATCAGACATTGAGACATTGATTAGTTTTGATCCGGGCTATTCGCTAAGTGCTTCCGATTATGAAAACGACGATCTAGGAACATTCTTGACGAAAGCCGCAATCATCGATTACATTGCTTACTTACAATAATCAAAGAGCGCATTTTTGCGCTCTTTTTTTGAAAAAGAAGTTTAAATCCACGGAATTTACCGTATAATAAACATAACGTTTTGGGGTAAACCATCTCATTAAACATCCTAGTACCCATACGCACATATAGGTAAATCTAAATCAACCCTTGATTCATTAGCGATGTTTCCTGGCTCTTGCAATCGCAACCCTCTGATTGTGCCGCGTTTGTTGTCCTCAACGAACCCGATGTTAACTTAATTATCGATGAAACAAGGGTAGAACGCACCTTTAGAAGTGGCACTCAAATCCCTACTACTGATTATTTTTTAATAATTACCTTAGAAACCATCATACTGTTTCCTACAATGGGTACATGATTGATCTTAACACTGTATTAATCGACAACGAAACTGACAATTTTAAGGAGTGAAAGCATGTTAGTGTTAATCGGCGCAAGCGCAAGTGGAAAAACAGAAATCGCTAAACTGCTCGTCAAGAACCACGGGATGCACAAAATTACTACGTATACTACACGTCCTATGCGCAAAGGTGAAATCAATCATAAAGATTATCATTTTATTGAGGTATCGACGTTTCAAAACCGCAATCAGGAAAAGTTCTTTCTAGAAACTACAGCGTACCAAGGACACTATTATGGGACCGCATTTGAAGACGCAAAACCCGGTGCCGTTGTGATTGTTGATCCGAGGGGTGCTAATGCTATCCAAGCGATTTTAAAAAAGCGCATTGTCGTGGTCTTAATCACCTCAGATTCGTCGCTTAGAGAACAACGAATGATTAACCGAGGTGATGCAAAAGAAACGATTGAAATGCGGTTAAACTCTGACGATAAAACCTTTCACCCTTCGCAGTTAAATCATCTCGATGCAATCTTTGCTAATGAAAATCAACACTTAGAAAAACTCGCAGAAGAAATCTATCAATTTTATATAAAACGCCTTAGTTCAAATTTGAACTAAGGCGTTTTGCCATTCACTATGCAAAGACTGTAACTTTACCGTGTAAGATCACAGTAATAAGATCAATAATCCAAAGAATAGCCCATCCGACTAAAATCCAAACAATCCCAGCCACCACCATCAAGAGATCGTTTTTATCCAATCCTTTGGCGATGCGATAAATACCATAGGCGATTCCATCAATAAATGGGAATGCCAAAATCAACTTAACAATCCAAGGTAAATTATCAAAAAACTTTACAATTTCTTTCATAAAACACCTCCACTTTTTTATAATTTATTATACCATGCGTCATGAAAATTATCGAATGTTTCTTAAAAAGGATGGTATAATTTAACCAGGAGTGATTTATTATGGAAATTCTCCATCCTAAAAAAATGATGCTTTGCGATCAAAAAACGCTGAAAGAACGAGACATTACAAGCTTAGAACTGATGGAACAAGCAGGAAAAGCTATCTATGAAGCGATGCAAAAAGAAGCGTTTTTTTGTCATGCTAATCAACGTTTAATCGTTTGTGGAACGGGTAATAATGGCGGCGATGGACTCGTCATCGCTGAACAGCTGCTTCAGCGAGGTCAATCGTGTGATATTTTAATGATCGGTGATCAAAACCGTCTAAGCTTAGAAACAAAGAGCGTTTTAATGCGTTTAAAGACAACAGTACTGTGGAACTGTGATGCGTTCGATTTTAATCAATATGATGTCATCGTTGATGCCTTGTTTGGCATTGGACTTGATCGTCCTTTAGATTCGATGATGTGTGGTGTTATCGAGTCAATAAATGCCTCAGAAGTTCCTGTATTAAGCGTTGACATACCCTCAGGAATTAATGCTGAAACAGGCTTAGCGTCTCCGGTGGCTATAAAAGCGTTTAAAACCTATATCGTTCAGTTTTATAAGTTTGGCAATCTCCTAAATCAAGCAAAAGATTATCACGGTCAAAGCGTTCTTGTTGAAGCAGGGATAAAACGCTATGATTACCCAGCAGATGCGTACTTAATGAAGGCTCATGATTATTATCATACCTTGCCAAAAAGAAAACACTACAGTCATAAGTATCATTACGGCAGTGTCCTAGTCTATGGGCATCAGGCTGCCATGTTAGGGGCACCGCTTTTAAGTGCTCAAGCGGCATTAAGAGCCGGTACCGGATTAGTGCATGTCGCCTTAAGCGATCGTGATCGCCAACTGATTTATCCTTATGATTTAATCCTTGATACCATCAATCGTCCTGCCGATTGGAAAGCCATACTCACACCGATAAACACCGTTGTATTTGGGCCCGGCGTTGGCAAAAGTGATGCACATAAGGAACACTTCCAAACACTTTTAAAAACCGATGTTCCTATGGTGATCGATGCTGATGGATTGTACCATTTAGCAAGATCCATGGACTGCTTAAGAAAAACGAAAACACTAGTTATGACACCCCACCAGGGTGAGTTTGAACGTTTTATGCAAATTGATAAAGGCACGATGTATCAAGACCTGTTTAAACATTTGCGTCTTTTTGATGAGTATCCAATCACATGGGTATTAAAAGGTCCGACAACCATCATCTATTCTCAAGGACGTGCTGTTTTTAGTGATTTAGGCTCCGCAGCGCTTGCGACTGCGGGCAGTGGTGATGTTTTAAGTGGTCTCATTGGCAGCTTCCTAGCAAGAGGTTTTGAGCCGTTTAACGCTGCGCAATACGGGGTTTTAGTACATAGTCTTGCTGCTAAGGAAACGCTCCCGCAGTTTGGAGAAGAGTCGCTGATTGCTTCAGATTTAATCCAAGCTATTCCACAAATAATGCAGTTATTAAAAAGCCCACAATAAAGAGGCTTTAATCTTAATCTATTTCATGCTATAATTTTTTAAAAGATGCGATGAACGGAGTGTTCAGATGAAAAAAAGAGTACGTCATGTCGTTGTGTTTACCATTATGCGTCCGTTTTTTCGCGCTTTTATTTATATGAAGTTTCGTTTTAGAGCTAAACGATATGTTGCACCTCAAGGGGTAAAAGGGCCGTATTTGATTATTTCTAATCATGCTATGGCCATGGACCCCTTTTTCCTTTCATTGAGTTTTAAAGAACCGATTTTCTTTATTGCCAGTGATATGATTTTTTCAATACCATTTGTCTCACCAATCATCCGCTATTTAGTGCAACCTATCCCTAAAACGAAGTATCGTTCCGATATGGGTACAGTTAAAGATACGATTAAAATAATCAAGAGTGGTGGGAGTGTCGGTCTCTTTCCAGAAGGGAACGCAACCTTTCATGGGGAACTGATGGAGGTCCCGTTTGCAGTGGCAAAACTAGTGCGGCTGCTTAAAGTTCCGGTATTGTTTTACCACATCCGTGGCGGCTATCAGACGAAACCACGCTGGGCTAAATCCGTTCGTAAGGGCGCAATGACAGGAAGTGTTGAGTTTATATGGCGGCCGGAAGACTACCGCGACTTAAAGGTTGAAACTATATATAATACGATTATCGAAAAACTCGATATTAAAAACTTTCATCACCAAAAGTTAAAACCTGTTTCTTATCCATCAAGCGCTTCAGCTATGGATATAGAGAGTGCTTATTTTATTTGCCCTAATTGTCAAGCGATGCACTCAATTCACAGTGAAAACAATCAGTTTTACTGTCAAGAATGTGGTTTTAAAGCCAGCTATACGGATCAAGGTTTTATCAAATCTCTGCATCAAAAAACCTATTTTGAGACGACTTTTGATTGGTACCACTTTCAACATCAAACGCTTATTCGTTACATCGATCAACTCGGTGAAACAGACTTGATTTTTGAAGATATGGGTGAAAGAGTCTTAAGCGTCATTCGTGCACGCAAGAAGTCTAAAATCGGTGAGGCGACGCTTAAACTTTATAAAGACCGTGTAGAAATGGTTTTTCTTGATAAAATTGAGACTTGGCCGATTGCATCGATTTTAAGTGCAGTTCAACAAAAGAACAAACTGATTTTATACCATCGACACAATGAATTAACTTACTATTTCATCAATCACTCAAAACGCAATGCCCTTAAGTATGTTTTAGCCATTGAATATTTGAATTCTAAGGAGGAGAAATAATGGATTTTAGTGCCTATTCCGCTTGGGAGGGAATCTTGCATTTAAGTGTGCTTGCATTGTTATTACTCTCCGCAAATGTTTTACGACGTAAAATACCGTTTTTGCGAAAATCGTTGTTGCCTACAGCTGTCATTGCGGGATTTATCGGTTTAGCATTAAAGGAAGTCGTCTTTATTCGACTTGTAGATATGAGTCAATATGAAGCGACGGTAGACTATTTTCGTTTAATCACGTATCATACCATTGCCTTAGGTTTTATTGCCTTAGGGCTTAAAGTCAATGCTTTGGTCACGGTTAAAGAGAAGAAAGGTCGGAGTTTGTTCAGTGGTTTAATCATTGTTTCAACGTATCTCTTACAAGGTATGGTGGGTCTCACTGTGTCGCTTTTACTCGCATTTACCGTGTTTCCTAATCTGTTTGAAGCATCAGGGATGCTTTTGCCTATGGGTTTTGGGCAAGGTCCGGGCCAAGCACAAAACATTGGCAATGTCTATGAAGGGTTTGGCTTTGTAGGTGGAACAACGTTTGGCCTCGCTATCGCTTCATTTGGTTTCATTTGGGCGAGTGTCGCCGGTGTGATTTATCTAAACTATCTCTACCGCAAAGGACGCATCAAGAAATCCAGCGAAGCGCGTGAAAAACGGGTCAGTAGTCAAGAAATTGAAGGACCTGACGAAATTCCTGTCGCGGAAGCGATTGATAAGTTTACCATTCAAATATCTTTGGTTTTGGTTGTTTATTTAGTGACGTATTTGTTTATTTTTGCGATTAAAACACTGGCTGAGGCCGGGGCTTTAGGCGACTTTGGTTTAGGGACAGTTTTACCACTTGTCATCGGGTTTAACTTCATTATTGGGATGCTCTTTGCCTTATTGTTTAAACGCTTTTTCATGTGGCTCCGTAAGGTAAACTGGATGACTCGACAATATCCAAACAACTACATGTTAAATCGCATCGCCGGTTTAGTGTTCGATTTTATGATCGTCGCAAGTATTGCTGCGATTCGCATTGAAGATCTCAATGAGCTTTGGATTCCATTTACCCTTATGGCCATCGTCGGCGGGATCGTTACACTTATCTATGTTATATTTATCTGTCGCCGTGTTTACCCCGACTATCAGGTTCCGGCAACCATGGGAATGTTCGGTATGTTAACCGGGACAGCGAGTACAGGGGTAGTGTTGCTGCGCGAAGTCGATGCAAACTTTGAGACACCGGCAGCAAATGATCT
>SKFS01000152.1 GCA_007117885.1 Candidatus Izemoplasma sp. | reverse complement strand
GGCCATCAATATGTGAAGGTACTTCAATCGGTGGCATGTTGCCACTTGGACGGGGCTGAGTGGTTTCAAATAAGACCACAAACAAGTTATCCTCGTTACGAATATACGCATTGAGTTGACGACGTGTAAACAATCGTAGCTCACGTGCATCCCGTTCTAAATCATCAAGCAAAGCTTCTAAATCAAACTGATCCTCTAATCCTTGCATAAACGGTAAGGCCATAATTTCACCGATGACTCTAGCTTTATTCTCATCCGTCATAAAAGCTACGAGTGGCACCGTGCGCCCATCTTGAACATTGGCAATACTCGTCGCTTGATCAAAGGTGAATAACTGACGGTTTATTTCATAGGTATAACCTTGGTACATTATCTCAAATAAGACTTCTTCACTAACATACCACTCTTCAATGCTATCGGCTAGTTTTATCTCTGCTTCTTGTTGATTTCTCCCGCCGATATAAACACTGCCGATACGTGTATTTTCTGCATAGCGTCCGATGTTTGTTCCAGAGATCATAAACCAAAAAACAATGAGGCTTGACACCCCAATCACAATGACGATTGCAGAATATAAGTAATACCCAAGATTGGTATTTCTAAATTGACCCGCCATACTATCACCTTCATAAAGTAAATATTTAATTTTATTATACATGATTGATGGGTTTTTGACAAAGTTTCTTTTTAATAAATCCACGTAAACAGTCACTTTTTCGTAATATTTTATTAAACCCATCAATCTCTATCGCATTATATACTATATTGTAAGAAATGTGGTAAAATAGACTTAATCAATGAAAGGAGGGTTTTCGATGAACAATAAAGGTTTAACACTTATTGAAGTCTTACTTGTCATCCTTGTATTAGGTATTGTTTCAGCGATTAGTATTCCCTCAATGACAACGGTTTTTTCTAATGCCAATAAAGACAATGTCTTAAACACCGCAGTGAGTATTGAGCGCGCTGCGAAAAACTTTTGTCGGCAAGATAACTATAATAGCTGTCCAGATAATACCCAACTGACACGAGACCAGTTAGAACCCTTCTTAATTGGTGTTGATCCGGATTATGATATCTTCGTTTGGATTACGAACGGAATTCGGGATATCCTTGTCACTTACAGCAAACAAGGGGAACTCTCATTTCCCTATACAGCCTCTGGTTCACTAGTTTTAACCATAATTAACGGTATTGAGTATGCTGGAGCCTCACCAACTACTTCAACACGCAGTCTTGTCAATCGACCGAGAGATTTATTGTTTGAGTCTCCCGATTGGAATGAAGAGTTGAGTGTCGGCGATTTCTTTATCTACAACAATCGCTTATGGCAAGTTAGGGAAGGGGGTCCCGATGATGAACCACCGGCTATTGAAAACGACAATCTCTTTAGGGGCGGACCTTATCAAGAAATCACTGAGTTCTACCGTGTTTACAATACCTATGTGCAAGGTGATATTGTGAAGTTTAACGGGGCAACGTTTATTGCTTTAGTGGATTTTGATACGATAATAGACAATATGGAATCAATCGAGCCAGGAAATGTAGTCGGCTGGCAGGAGCAAACACCCTTTTGGAGAGAATTTAATGTTTATAGTAAAAACGATGTCGTATCACATAACGGCGCTCAGTTTAAAGCATTAATCAATAGTATTAATCTCGATGTAAGCAATCCTGAACCCGGTACATCATGGGGAACATGGCAGGAAAAAACGGATGAGTGGCGCGCCTATAACACCTATAACACGAGCGATGTTGTGCTTTATCCAGTAGACGGTGTTTTAAGACGCTTTGTTGCGATTACGGATAACATTCAAAGTTTACAAACGCCTGATGAATCAGGAAACTGGGAACAGATCGTGTTCGTTAACTCAATTCAAGTGTGGAACCAATATATGATTTATCCTAATCAAGGTATCCACGTTCTTTTACAAAGCGAAGACAACCCAGAAATTTACCTTGAGTTCATATCACGAACGAGTGTTTCCGCAGGACAAAGGCCAGGAAGCCTTGATACCCCGTGGAATGAAGTCACTGTAGAATGGCGGTTCTTCAACGTCTATCAGCCCAGAGATTTTGTAAGACATGAAGGACTGGATTACATTGCTTTAATTACCAATCAAAATGTCACACCCGGAACCAATTCTAGCGTTTGGGAACGCTTAGACTAAAGAATACTAACAAAAAAAAGGCTCGTTTTGAGCCTTTTTAATTGGTTTTGTCTAGTCTCCCGATACGTCAAAAGCACTTTCAATGAATATGAAACTAAACTGCGATGACTGCAAGAAAGAGAATTCATCGGTTAAGTCACCAAATGTATACGATGGATCACTGCCTAAATAACGGTAATTTGGATTGCTAAAGAGTGCTGAATAGTAGGAATCATTAGGGGTTTTTAAATAACTTGGAACACCATCATCCCCGGTGTTCAAACTAAAAATATGCGAATCCGTCATCGTTAACGTGAAATTATTGCTATTTCCACGACCAGTAAAATCTAACTCAACAAAGCCTTGAACTAAGAATATCACGTTATCAATATCAATATCGTGTTCACCCTCTAAATATAAGTTCCCCCCAACAATAATCAGTGTTGGGCGATCATCAGGACTTTTAATTCGGTGAATCTCTCGTAACTCTAAATCACCAGTTACAACAAGTAGGTGGCCATTGAAATCTAAACTTGTATTTTGACCCGATGCAGTTGCCCATAAACTTAAGTTCCCTGTAATATGTGCATTTTGATCAAGCTCACCGTGTCTAAATCCGCCTGATACTTCGAAGAAAGTCGTCATAAAGGTCGTTGAATCGGGTTCACGATAATCAAAACTCGTATTTAAGCAAACATTGTTGTCTTCTTCAAACTCACAGTTCAAAAACCCAGTAATGACCTCTTCAAAGTTTGTCATTTCTCCTTCTCCCCCTCCACCACCAGGTCCAACAGTGGTGGTTGGTTCAATTAAAAGCTGTCGACGAATCATGTTGCCAGCCAACGTTTGATAAGAAACAGTGAAAACTAAGACATCACCAGGAAGATCTTCACTATTATAGGTAATATTAATGGTATTACTTGTATCAACAATGCCCTGACCAATCGAGAAGTAATACGCTTGAATCAAGCTTTGAATGTCTGTTGTAATACCATCAATGTCCATCGTTTCAACATGCGCAATCGTAAATCCATCACTAATATCACCCATGCCACGGGCTTCTTGTTTAAGCTCATCAATCGCTGTTCGAATAATTCTACGCGCAAAAATGTTCTCATCATTATTACTGACAATCACATTGGTTCGATTCATAACATCTGCAGTGTAAACAGTTGTCGCTGAAAGCGCAAAAGAAATCAAAAAGATGACCACTACGGCGACACTTAAAACACTTCCATTTTGGTTTTTCATAAACATTTCTCCTTAAAAGAATAGCGTTGAATTATATGACCTAGGATCGAGTGCTTCACCCGATCGTAAACGATAACTTACGCTCAAGCTCATTTCAACAAAAGCGTTACTACAAGAACTAACTAGGCG
Source organism: Candidatus Izemoplasma sp. (assembly GCA_007117885.1). Taxonomy (GTDB): domain Bacteria; phylum Bacillota_I; class Bacilli_A; order Izemoplasmatales; family Izemoplasmataceae; genus CSBR16-104. Next base: position 19,392 of record SKFS01000152.1, on the reverse strand, counting down.
ATTAATGTTGGAAAATCGACTGCTCAAATCATCGAGATCATACCGTTTAATACAGGTTCCTTCCGCGACAGATATATCTCGAACATTGGCATCATGAATAATCAAATTATCACTTGAGATAATTCCCTCAGGACGTCTGCGTGCCACAGGATTTAAATACGCAGTAATTTCAGCATCTAAGTTGTCTAAAAACGCATCGATTTGGTCTTCAAAAGACAGAGGATCATCCTCATCAACACGAAATAAAGTATGGAAATAAATGCCATTACGGTTTTCATCAGGATCGGTATCTATCAACAAGATCTTCGTCACAAAACTTCTTCTTGACAAAGCGATTTGCTCATCCGATATCGGTGTAAATTCGGTCGAAATAATAATCACCGTTTGATACTCATTAAGGTTTTCACCTTCGTATAAAAGAATTGACCCGTAGCCCATATTTTGGAAACGACCCGATAAGAAACTGGTTATATCATAGATTTCATCGTCTAAACGATTGATATACTCGATTTGGTTTTTAGTGAACAACGTTGAGAACATAATACTCGTCATTAAAGCTAAAACAATCCCACCCACTGAAATCGTGGCCAATAGTTCAAATAATGTAATCCCTTTTTGATTAAGCTTCATATTAATCTAGCTCCAATGGTGGAGACAATAAGCCTGGGCGAAGGATCGCTTGATTCTCCGATTCACCGTATTGAATCCAAACGACAATATTCAAGACTCTAAACCGAGATGTATCCTCTATGACATCTTCACGAATAAACAAACGTAACCGCTCGTTAGGAATGACATTTTGGGCCGCTAAAGCGTCAATGGATGCCCTAAACGCATCTTCGTCATCAACAAATGCGGGGTAGACAAACACCATAAACTCATCACTTGTAAAGCTACGGTTGATACTTTGGATGTTGAAAATTTCTTGACAAGTGTTACGATTGCTGCCATAAAGGTAAAAGGATGATCTAGGGGTCGTGGTCGAAAGCACACTACAGTCATCATTGACAAGGTCAGAACTAAATTTCAGTAGGATACCATTACCATGGTTAGGATCGTTGAGACGTGTTTCGATATTGCTAAAAAACATTTCCTCAAAGGCTTGAACTGTCGTTGTCGTAACGGCTGAAGCAATACTACGATCAATCATTGTATTGTTGACTTTAATATTACCCGTTAACCCCACCAATAAAGGCAATAAAACAACGGATGCAATAAAGATAACCGCAATCATTTCGATAAGTGAGAAACCTTTATTGTTACGCAAAATAATCACCCCTTTACTGGTTTGATAATTAATTATACCATATCGCGTGGTATACGTATATGGTTTTTGCTTGTAACATAAGGCTTATCTTTAGCACGAGAGTTATATTGTAATTAAAAAAACATACTAGAAAGTATGCTTTTTTTCGTGATACTACCTAAGGGCATCATGAATCACTTCAGAAACCGTCGGGTGAGCATGTATCATGTCATGGATTTCTTGGGTGGTGCAGCCATTTTGAATCATGGATGTTAACTCATGAATTAGGGTATCGGCGCTATTCCCAATAATATGGGCACCAATAAGTTGTCCCTGGCGATTTGCGATGAGTTTTATAAACCCATCGGTGTCATCCATTGCAACGGCTTTAGCATTTGCCTTAAACAACGCTTTATGCACTGTATATTCGCCTTCATTTAAATCGTCTTCACGCATGCCAACACTAGCGATTAAGGGGGTTGAAAAGATAACACTTGGCACTAGATCAAAACGTATTGAGTCCGGTTTTCCTAAAATATGATTGATCGCTCGATAGCCATCATAGGAGGCTTTATGGGCCAGTAAAAACTCATTGTTTACATCACCAATGGCATAGATGTTTGCAATGTTTGTTTGCTTATTTTGATTGACAGGGATGCCACCCTCAAGCGTAGTTAAGCCGATCATCTCAGTGTCTAAATCACCAAGATTAGGTCCTCTACCGACCGCCATCAACACGGTATCCACGTTGATTGTTTCGGTACCTTTAGGGGTTTCAAAACGCGCCTGATAATTACCATTATCCTTGACAACTTCTTTAAGCGAAGCATTTGTATAAATAGACAACCCACTACGTTTAAACAAGTTTCTTGCACGTTTACGTATTTCTTTATCCTCAGTCATAAGAATTTCTTCTTGAAAATCAATCAATGTCACGTCGGCACCAAATGCTTGAAAAATTTGCGCCATTTCACAGCCGATGACCCCCGCCCCCACAACGAGAAGTTGTTTAGGAAATTCAGTCAACTCAAGGAGGTCTTTGCTGTCTTTAATAATCGGTAAATCCGCGCCGGCAAAAGTAATCGTTTTTGGTTTTGAACCTGTCGCAATAAGTATCTGTTTACCCTGATAATGCTTGCCGTTTACGACGACCGTTTGGGTGTCAATAAACTGGGCTTTTCCTTCGATTAACTGAATGCCTAAACGTTTTAAGCTTGTGTGAATGTTTTTAATTTGATCCTCAACTATTTTTTCTTTACGCTTTTTGACCATATTTGTGTCAATGGTCAATCTGTCAACATGAATCCCAAAAGAGTCTGCGTGGTGAACCTGATGAAGAAGCTTGGCGTTTTGGTAGAGCACTTTAGTGGGGATACAGCCCCAGTTTAGGCATGTACCCCCAACGTTTCCTGCTTCAATTAGCGTGACCGAAAGGCCGTTTTTCGCGGCGTAAATCGCCGCATCAAAACCGCCAGGTCCTGCGCCAATAATTAAAACATCGTTCACTGTTCTAAAAGGTCTTTATATTTAACAATTGGATTGCGTGCCGCTAACGCTTCATCAAGGCGTTTTACCACTGTGTTATACGGTGCACCTTTAACTTTTTCTGGGTTCTCAATCGCTTCTTTAGCAATGCTGCGCATGACGTCGATGAAGCGATCAATCGTTTGTTTAGACTCATTTTCAGGGGGTTCAATCATAATCGCTTCTTTAAACGTTAAAGGAAAGTAAACAGTTGGTGGGTGCATATCAAAATCGAGCAGACGTTTAGCAATATCGAGGGTTTTAACCCCTGTTGATTTATCTTTTAAACCATCGAAAACAAACTCATGTTTACAGACACCTTCGATGGGTAAATGGTATACATCTTTCAGGGATTCTTTAATGTAGTTCGCATTTAGAGTTGAGTAGCGTGCAACGTTTGGTAAGTTTTCTTTACCGATGGTTAGGAGATACGTGTAGGCTTTTAAGTACACACCCGCATTGCCATAGAAATGCGATATTTGGCCAATAGTGAGCGCATCGCCATCGTAATCAATCGTATAACCCTCTTCATGTTTTTCAATCACGGGTTTTGGTAAAAACTTAACCAATTTCTTGTTGACACCAACCGGACCACTTCCGGGTCCTCCACCGCCGTGAGGTGTCGAGAACGTTTTATGTAAATTAATGTGCATAATGTCAAAGCCCATGTCTCCAGGACGGGCAATACCTAGGAGGGGATTAAGGTTAGCCCCGTCATAGTATAACAATCCGCCCGCATCATGAACCAGTTTAGCGATCGTTAAAATATCTTTTTCAAAAATCCCAGCAGTGTTAGGATTCGTCAGCATAATCCCAGCGACCTCATCATCTAAAACCGCCTTTAAATCATTGACATTGACCGTGCCATCTTTATTTGATTTCACTTCAACACTTTCAAGTCCGGCGACGGTTGCACTCGCAGGATTTGTGCCATGGGCTGAATCCGGAACAATCACTTTTTTACGTTTAAAATCACCGCGTGATTCGTGGTAAGCTTTCATAATCATTAAACCGACAAGTTCCCCGTGTGCCCCAGCGTATGAGTTTAACGTAAATGTATCTAAACCACTAATTTCAGAGAGCATTCGCTGTGTCTCATAATAGACATGCAGTAAGCCTTGCATGGTCTCAATAGGTTGATAGGGATGAATGCTTGTGAAACCTGGAAGATTTGACATATCTTGGTTGATTTTCGGATTGTATTTCATCGTACACGATCCGAGTGGATAAAAGCCTTTTTCAATGCCAAAGTTTTTAAAGCTTACATTGGTATAGTGGCGAACAACATCGAGTTCGCTCACTTCAGGTAAACCAGGACAATCATCGCGTAAAAGCGTCTCTGGCAAATCATAGCGTTTAATTTCCGGTGTCGGTAGCGTGTACCCTTTACGACCTTCTGTGGAAATTTCAAAAATTAGTTTATCGTAATACATTAGGACAACCCCCCTAAAATACTTACAAACTCGTCGATTTGCTTCTTCGAGCGCTTTTCAGTCACAGCAAAGGTAACTAAATCAGTTTTATCGTTAGCATAGCGTCTCAAAGGCAGGGGCCCTAAGTAGCCTTTTTCTTCAAGTTTTTTAAGCATAGTATCAATATCTAAATGCGTCCGCAAAGTAAACTCTTTAAAGAATGGTTGGGGATAAACTTTTTCAAAACTTGGAAGTTTTAAAAGCGCTTCTTCTAAATAATGCGCATTATCAATCGACCGTTGTTGCACTTCGTAAACACCTTTTTTCCCTAAAAGGGCCATGTAAATCGTCACAAACAACGCGAGTAAACTTTGATTCGAACAAATGTTTGAGTTCGCTTTTTCGCGACGGATATGCTGTTCACGTGCCTGAAGGGTTAAGACAAACGCGCGTTTGCCATCAGTGTCTTTCGTTACACCGCAAATCCGTCCCGGCATTTTTCGCATGTATTTTGTCGTGGTCGCCATATAGCCAATATACGGGCCGCCAAAAGAGAGTGGCACCCCAAGGGTCTGGCAGTCACCTACAGCAATATCGGCACCCCAAGCACGTGGCGTTTTCAAATGGCCAAGTGTTGAAGGATCTTGATTAATAATAAAGAGGGCTTTATGTTCATCTAAAGTTGCTTTAAACTCGCTATAGTTTTCAATATTCCCATAGAAATTTGGGGTTTGAACAATCAAACCTGCCGTTTCACTATCGAGTGTTAACCGTACACTCTCAAGATCCGTTATGCCTTCTTTTTCCGCGACCATGACAACTTCAATGCCTTTATAGCGGGCATAGGTTTTAATCACTTCAACAATATTAGGATTGACAGTTTGACTGACTAAAATCTTGTCTTTACGTCGCTGAGCGCAGGCCATAAACATCGCTTCTGCGGTCGCCGTTGCTCCGTCGTACATCGAGGCATTTGAGACATCCATGCCTGTCAGTTGCGTAATCATACTTTGAAACTCGAAAATATACTGCAATGTCCCTTGCGAGATTTCTGGTTGATACGGTGTATACGCCGTTAAAAACTCTTGACGCTCAATCAAGTGACGGATAATACTGGGTGTATAGTGATCGTAGGCACCGGCACCGATAAAAGGAATCAAGGGTTTGTTTGAACTCGCGAGGTGATTCATATGATCAAAAATCTCTAGTTCTGACATGCTTGAAGGAATATCAATGTCTTTATTTAAAAGCGCTTTGGGTATTTCAGCGAAAAGCGCGTCAATGTCATTGACGCCAATTTTCTCAAGCATGGCTTTGATGTCTTCGTGCGTGTGGGGCAAATACTTATGCATCAAATACCTCCTATTCGCAAACGTTTGCGTATTCTTCTGCGTTAAGCAGCTTATTGATTTCTGTGTCGTCTTCAATTTCAATCTTAATGATCCAGTTTTCATATGGATCTTCGTTTAAAAGCTCTGGGTTATCTTCTAGCTCTTCATTAATCGCTAAGACAACACCGGAAAGCGGTGCGTTTAAATCCGATGCCGCTTTAACGGACTCAATCGCGGCAAACTCACTAAACTGTGTTAACTGATCGTTTTCTTCGGGCAGTTCGATAAAGACAATCTCACCCAGTGAATCTTGTGCATAATCGGTGATCCCTACATAGGCGACGCCGTCTTCAACACGGACCCATTCATGGCTTTCAGTGTAATATAAATCTTTTGGAATATTCATAATACCCTCCTATTATTTATGATATTTTTTATCGTAAAATTTCTTATTTCTTACTTTTACTTTAACACGTTTATTTCGGATTGCAACCTCGAGTTCTTGATGTTTTTTATCATAGGGTTTATCAATCAGCGCTAAGGCAACACTTTCATTGGTACTTGGTGCAATGTATCCTGTCGTAATCACGCCGACATTTTGGTCTTCGTGATAGACCTCATAACCATGACGCAAAATACCTTTTCCTAGCAACTCAAGCCCTACAATCCGCCGCGTTGGCTTTTGATCTTTTTGTTGGCGCAACACTGGCAAACCGATAAAATCAGATTTGTCAAAAGAAATCGCGAAGTTTAAACCTGCTTCTACCGGGGTAATTTCTGGTGATAACTCATTGCCATAAAGCGGCAGGGCCACTTCAAAACGCAAGGTATCACGGCACCCTAAACCACAGGGCAATAAGGCATCGTTTTCTTCAAGCAACCGATTAAAAATACTGCGTATTGCTTCGTGCTCACCATAAATCTCAAACCCATCTTCACCGGTGTACCCTGTTCGTGAGACTAAACAAGGATAGCCGAATACTGTGATTTCATCAAAGGTAAAAAACGTCAGCTCAGAAAGATTAGTTTCTGTCGCTTTTTGCAGCATTGATTCAGCGAGTGGGCCTTGTAATGCCACTTCACTAATGGCTTCGCTCTTATTGATGACTTCAGCATCAAAGCGATTTTGGGAACGTATCCAAGCATAATCTTTTTCGACATTTGAAGCATTGACTACGAGTAAATAATGCTGATCATTGTACTTATAAACAAGCAAATCATCAACAACCCCTCCGTTCTCATAACACATCATGCCATAAAGAACTTGTTTCGCTGTCATCGAGCGTACGTTATTGGTGAAGAGGAAATCGACGAGTTCTGTCGCTTCTTTACCAATGACATAAATTTCGCCCATATGCGAAACATCAAAGATTCCCGCTTTTTGACGAACGGCTAAATGTTCTTCGGTAATCGATGTGTAACGAATCGGCATGTCATAGCCCGCAAACTCGACCATTTTAGCGCCTAACCGTATATGATCTTCATGCAATATTGTCTTTTTCATGCGTCACATCCTTTCGTAATTCAGACCTCACTATTATCGTATCATATTTTAGCGATATTTTGAGCAAAAATTACGTTTTTTTGTAAGCCTTATCATTTTTTTATAAATAAAAGAAAAAATCGCTTTAAATAGCGATTTTTAATCATTGTTTTCGTAAAATAAAACGCGTGGGTTCATGACGTTATGGCGGTTCTTGAAAAACTAGCTGTCCGGCGGTTCTTCGGAATTAAGAAAACGGATGAAATGGGGACTTGGTTTAAAGCGGATGACGTGATGGGCAGCCACGTTTGTGGCGGCCTCTTCGAGTGATGGCACCTGCATGGTTCTTGCTTTCAGTTCTTTTGTAAAGAAGGTGCCAAACTGATGGATCGCAATCTTTTCATGGGCAATAAGTGCATCACTTATAACCGTGGTGAACGTATCAAGAAACACTCTTGAGTCTTGAGCATTCAAGTCTGTAAGACTTTCAATAACCAAACTGAGATCTTCCTTAGTATGCGCTTGAGTTCGCCGTTTTTGGGTCTTTTCTGTGAGCACATTTTTTATGACTATAGCTGGTGTTTTAGATGAAGGCTTACGCTTAGTTGGTGGTGATTTAGCTGTTTTCTTTGGCGGGTCACTCGGCGTTTTTTGAAGCGTATCCTCCTCTGCTTGATTGCCCACTTCTAAGCGCTCATCATACGAGAGATTTTCACGTGTCAACGGTGATTCAATCTCTAGATCATGCTCTATATCAGAGGATGGCTGGCTTTGACCATCGACGATTTCTTTTGAAGATGACTCCGTGATATCGTCACTATCCTCTTCGACGATGGCGGCTTCTTTTGGTTTTTTTACTTTAGATTGTGTTTGATCCTCTTTTTTTACCTCAAAAACTTCTAGGGTGTTTTTCTTCATGCGCTCTTTTAAATTAAGTGCTTTTCGCTTCGCTTTATCATCACGACGACGCTCAAGTTTTGCCAACCTTTCGGGAATAAAATACTGTTGGAACTGGCTCGCAAGAATTAAGAATACTGCCATTAAACCGACACTAAAAAGAATAATGAAATAAAAGACTTGGTACTCATCCCTGAGCCAGCAAATGCCCAAATCCCCCACAACACAAACCTCATTAGCATTAGGGGGCAAGGTTTCAATGACTAAATAGACGAGCGCAACAACAAGAACGATAAACATACCAAAAGCCAACGTCGCCATTAACACGCTTAAGCGATAATAAAAAGCTGCACGGTTACGCTTCATCGTCTCACCACCCTTTTTTTTATTTTACACTATTTACACGGTTTTTCCTATAGATAATGAAAAGTCAATAAAGATGGCGGGTTTTTGTGATAAAATTAATGTGTGAGGTGACATGTATGCTAAAAAAACAAGCCGCATTGCTCATCACGATAAACTACTTAGTGTTTGGTGTTTTATGGATTGTCTTAACCGATCTAATCGTAGATCGGTACTTGGATAATTTCTTTTACTACAGTATCATAAAAGGGATTATCTTTGTTGGCCTATCGGCTATCATCGTCTACTACGCTGTTTTTTATCAGCTTCAAAAACAATATAAGTTGCAAGCTGAGTTAGACGAACATGTAAAACGAGCCAAGCTTTACAAAGAAGCCGTGAAAGACCAAGAAAAACAACTCATCGATATCGTAAAAAAAAGTCCTTTACCGGCCGTGCTACATCGACAAAATGGTCAAATTATCGCTTTTAGCCACAACCAGACAGCAATTACTGGACTCGGTTTAAAGGAAACGGCGTCCGTTCAAGCCTTCGTAGAACGAATCGGTAAGGAAAACACAGATACTTTTTTTCAGTATGTCAATGCCTTGTATGAAAATCCTGAGCAGCCACTGATATCGTCGTTTACGATTAAAGATAAAACCAATCACGAGATTAAACTAAAAGTTCATTCAGCGTTTATCGGTTACGATCAAAAAGGCATGGCTAATTACCTCTCTATCGCAACGGATTTAACCGAACAAGAAAAAACTGAATCCCATTTAAGATACTTAACTGAGCACGATGATTTAACCGGTCTTTACAATAAGCGTTATTTTAATCGCTATGTCGAGAATCCTGAAAATCAGAGGTATGGTTTAATCCTCATTGACATTAACAGCTTAAAACTGATTAATGACGTTTATGGCCATGCCCAAGGTGATGCCTTACTTAAGCTCTTTACTAAAGTTATGAAGGAGCATGTCTTAAAAGAGGATATCCTTTGCCGTTTAGGTGGCGATGAGTTTGCGGTCATCACCGCAAACACTAACCAAAAGACGCTCAACGACCTAACCATGCGTATTCAAAACGCCTTATTAGATAATGATTTTTTAGATGTTAAAACGACCGCCTCCTTCGGCGTCTCAATTAAGACAAAGGACCGTAGTTTTTATCAGACCTTCGTTGAAGTTGAACATAACCTTTACTCGCATAAAACGCATCTCCTCAATCAGCAAAATAATCTTGTTTTAAAGTCGTTAATGAAATCTCTTTTCGCTTCAAGTGATGAAACCAATGACCACTTGGATCAATTAAATGCGCTTGCTCAGCCTCTCGCAGATAGGTTAAAGCTGAGTGAGGAGGAACGGAATAATTTGACTCTGCTCATTAAAATCCATGATATCGGAAAAATCAATGTTCCCAATAAGATTTTTTCAATTACCCAAACCCTCAGTGAAGAAGATTTTCAAGAGATTAAAAAGCATCCAGAGTATGGTTATCGTATTGCCAATGCTTTACCCCAACTTAAAACCGTGGCTTATGCGGTCTTAACCCATCATGAAAATGTTGATGGCAGCGGCTATCCTTTCGGCTTAAAGGAGCAAGAAATTCCTTATTTAGCAAGGATTTTACGGATTTTAGACAGCTATGAAACGATGGTGAGCGGACGACTTTATCAAAAGAAAAAAACCGCTCAAGAAGCGATTCAAGAATTAGAGAAGTATGCCGGGATTTACTATGATAAAACCCTCGTAAGTCGGTTCGTCGAAAGTCTCGGATTGGCGAAATAAAAATACCAGCAGTCGGAGTCGAACCGACACGGGCGCAAGCCCACCAGATTTTGAGTCTAGCGTGTCTACCAATTCCACCATGCTGGCCTATCGACATTATATCATAAAAAAAGAAACGGTGCGTTTCTTTTTTATTTTTTTGTGCGAATCGCTTCTTGGTGGCTTTCCTGATTATAAACACAAACAAAGGTATCAATAATTTCTTCAAGGTGTCTTACTGTATAAATCTTTGCCAAATCCTGATCTTGGTTTTCAATCGCTTCAACGATTTTTCGGTGTTCACCAATGCGATCTCGATTGGTCACTTGGTAATAATTTGCTCGGAGTGCTTTTTGAATTACATCCCAAATGATTAAATGCACATTATGAAGAAAACGGTTTTTTGAGTATTTTGAAATTAACAGATGAAATTTCTTATCTAAGACAAAGAAGTCATCCTCTTCACTGAGTTTTTCCATTTCTCGTAATATCTCATTGAGTTTTCGTAAACCGGCTTCAGTAATATTTTTCGCACACAGTTGGACAGATAAGCTATCGAGAGCACGACGCACTTCTAAAAGTTCTAAATAGTCCGTATTGTGTAATAACGTTGGCGTAAAAACCGATAAGTAGTTATCGCTTGCCGGTTTATTTACATAGGTTCCGCCACCCTTCTTCTTGCGTACTAAACCAATGGCACTTAATTTTTCAATGCCGGCACGCACAGATACCCGCGAAACATTAAGAATTTCACCGAGTTTAGCTTCACTTGGTAAGCGCTCACCGGGCTTAATTTCACCACTGATTACAAGCTCTTCGATGTAATCATAGACACGTTGACTTTTTGATTTAGTTTTCATATCACTAACCTCCAGCGGTTTTCTAAATTGTATTATATCACAATACCTTAATTTTTGAAATAAGTTATAATACAAGTTATAAAAAAAATAAACAAGGCTACGCTATATATAAAGCTGTAGCCTTGTTTATAAAATAATCTATAAAAACCTTATTGATCGTTTGGATCAAACTTGCATGTATTAATTCCAAATACCCGGTATAAACCACAAAATGAAACGGCCGCAGTGAACGCTAAAATGACCGAAGGGATAAGCAACCACCATAAATTAGTTAAAATCGCGACAAGCGCTAAAATAATCGCCGCTAAGTACCGAATCGTTTGATCGAGTTTACCAACATTTGTCTTCATCGTTTTCTCCTTTTTTGTTCTACTTACATTTTATTTGATTTGTGGCGATTTGTAAAGGGTCATACACTGGTGAAAACGGGGGTGCATAGGCAAGATCTAAACTGCTAAATGCTTCGGCGGTAAGTTTTTGTGTAATCGCTAAAGCCATCACGTTGATACGGTGAGCGACACCGCTTTTACCGACCATTTGCGCGCCAAGGAGTTGACAGTTGTGCGGGTTATAGTGAACGACAATATCGATTTTTTCTGCTTGAGGATAGTATCCTGCTTTATCTTTCGCACGAACATTAACGGTTTGATACGGTATTTTCGCTCGCTCGAGTTCGTGCACTGACAACCCTGTTTTGGCGATTTCTAAATCACAGACTTTTAAGACAGTTGAACCGACTACCCCCGCAAAACGCGCCTCATTCCCCGCAATCCTCTCAGCAATGACGCGACCTGCTTTGTTGGCGTGGGTCCCAAGCGCGATGTACGTCGGTTGCTGGGTGATTAGGTGGTAAACACTGGCACAATCACCAGCAGCGTAAATATCTTTGACATTGGTTTCCATATAATCATTTGTGATGACGGCGCCATTTTTTAAGCGCTCAATCGATGTATTTTCAAGAAACTGCGTGTTCGGTCGAATGCCTACCGCTTCTATAACAAGGTCAACAGGGTACGTATCACGGTCGGTTTTTACTGCATGGACTGTCGTTTCTCCGTGATAATTTTTTACTTCTTCATTGAGATGCACAATCGCACCATGATCTTCAAGCGTCTTTTTTGCTGCATCACTTATAAACGAATCAAATGGCAATAAAAGACGCTCCATGCGTTCGATAATCCGTACCTGTTTCTTCATTTCCAACAAGTTTTCAGCGACCTCTAAGCCAATATAACCCCCGCCAACAATGGCAACGTTGCGAATAAGAGGGTTGCTAAGCAAAGCTTTTAAACGACGGCCGTCCTCTAACGAGTTTAAGGTCAAAATGTTTTTTAAATGACGGTTTTCTAAGGGCAACCGAATTGGACTCGCACCACTGCCAATGACGAGTTTATCGTAGGACACCTCCCACGTTTTATCACGGTGCTTTACCGTGACGTGTTTCGTCGTTTCGTCGACGTTAATCACTTCATGCGATGTGTACACACGAATACCAGCGGCTTCAAAATCGGCTTTCTTCTTGGCGATTAAAAGGGATTCTCGCGGAATGACATCGCTTAAAAAATACGGTAAGCCACACGCACCATAACTTAAATCTTCACCTTTTTCATAAACCTCAATATCTATCGATGCATCGAGGCGTTTAAGCTTGCTTGCCATACTCATCCCGGCAGCAACGCCACCAATTACGACAACTTTCATAGTCTCACACCTTTCAACTTAAGTGTATCATAAACACTCGGCAATTTCATCGCTTATACAAATCAAAAACCCTCAATAATTGAGGGTTAAGATTTAATGAATGATACCTGAAGTAAACTGGTTAGTATAAAGTTTATAGTAATGACCTTTCTCTTCAATTAACGCATCGTGACTGCCTTGTTCAATAATCGTGCCGTTTTCTAAGACCAAAATCTGATCGGCATTGACAATCGTAGACAATCGATGGGCGATGACAAAGGTTGTTCTTCCTTCCATGACCGTTTCGATAGCGTGTTGTAACGCCCTTTCTGTTTGCGTATCGACGGATGAAGTGGCTTCATCCAAAATAAGGATGCGGGGGTTTGCAACTAAAGCTCTTGCAAAACTAATCAACTGTTTTTCTCCAACGCTTAAGCGCGCGCCACCTTCACCAACTTCGGTTTCATAGCCTTTATCGAAACGGACAATGAAATCATGCGCTTCAACCATTTTTGAAGCAGCAATGATTTCTTCATCGCTGGCGTCTAATCGGCCATAACGAATGTTATCCATGATGGTACCGCTAAATAGATGCGGTGATTGTAAGACATAGCCTAGATGATTATGCAGCCAGCCGATGGAGCGATCTTTCATCGGCTTACCATCGATCAGAATCTGGCCTTCTGTCGGTTCATAAAAACGGCAAATCAAGTTAACAATCGTTGATTTTCCAGCGCCAGTATGACCGACTAAAGCAATCGATTGACCGCGCTTAACCTGAAGATTAAAATCTGTGAGAACCTGCTCACCTTTTGTGTACTTAAACGTTACATGGTCAAACGTAACATCGCCATAAAGCGGTTCCCAGTTTTCTTTTTTTGGTTCTTTAAACGTGCCATACTTCGCTAACACTTCAGGAGTATCTTTAATGTCAGGATCTTGATCGACTAAAGAAATAATCCGTTCCGCACTCGCTTGGGCTTGTTGGAACCGTGCTAAAATGTTTGCCAGTTGCATCACGGGTTCAAAGAACTGCATAACATAGTTAACAAACACATACAGTGTCCCGATGGTTATGATGGTACTCGCAACCCGTAAACCGCCATAGTAAAAGACCAATGCCGTGGCAACAGATGCAATGAAAAGAATCGTGGGAAAGTAAAGCCCAGCAAAAACAGCCGCTTTTATTGAATGGCGTTTCATCGAAGACGTCAAACGGTCAAACTCTTGGTAATTACTCTCTTCTAAGACTAATGTTTTGGTTGTTTTTGCACCCGTAATGCCTTCATTAAACGCGCCTGTGATTTTCGAGTTTATTTTGCGAATATTCCGATAGGCTTTTAAAATCCGTTTACGGAAATACACCGAAGCATACACTAAAAGCGGTAAAACACTTAAAGTAATCAGTGCGAGTTGCCAGTTAATAATAAACATAACAACACTAATACCAATCATCATTAATAATCCCCAAGATAAATCAATGAGTCCCCAGGATAATATATCACTTAAGTTTCGAGAGTCTGAAGTCATTCTTGCCATAATCCACCCAACAGGGGTTCGGTCATAGTAAGAAAATGGTAGTTCCTGAAGTTTATCAAAGGCACTTTTGCGAATCGCATAGGCGAGCTGATTTTGAACTTTTCCTGCATAGATGATAAAGATGAACACCATGATTGATTGAATCGTAATATACAGCATGAAAACCATAATGAATCGCGGTAATAAAGCAAGGTTTCCTTCAGCGATAATCGTATCGATGGCATAGCGGTTAATCAATGGATAAATGACATCGCCGATGGCGAGTAAAATGACCGCAAAAACACCGATGAAAACATACTTTCTTAGCGGTTTCATAAAGACAAAGATGCGCTTCCATACGTTCATATCAAACTGTGTATCGGTATACGTTTCTTCCTCGAAATAGGCCATTATCTTGCACCTCCCTTGTTGCGTTTAAATGCATCGTATTGAATCGCGGTTTGAATTTCCCATAGCTCAGCATATAGACCCGCTTGGTCAATCAGCTGATCGTGAGTGCCTGATTCAACGATTTCACCACCATCGAGTACGATAATGTTATCGGCCTCTTTGGCAGTCACAATTCGGTGAGTAATAATAAACACCGTTGTGTTTTTCCAATAGCTACTTAAGGCGCGACGAATTTGAATATCGGTTTCTGTGTCGACGGCACTTAACGAATCATCAAAAATCAACACCGGTTTGTCATCCAAAAGCATGCGCGCAATGGCGACGCGTTGTTTTTGACCGCCACTCAAAGTCACACCCCGTTCGCCAACTAATGTATCATAGCCAGCTTCAAAGCCTAATATATCATCGTGAATGCGGGCGACATTTGCAGCGTTAAATACCGTGTCCTTACTCGCGGTTTTTTTCATAATACCAATGTTATCGTAAATTGATTTAGAATATAAAAACGGCTCTTGTAAAATGATCCCTACATGCTTTCTTAACCAACGTTTATTAATGTCTTTAATGTCAACCCCATCGAATAAAATCGCTCCTTCTTGATTTTCAAGAAGACGCACCATTAAGTTGATAAGCGTGCTTTTACCACTACCGGTTTTACCGATAATCGCCACCGTTTCGCCAGCCTTGACATCGAAACTCACGTTTTTCAGTAAGTTTTTGTCGTCGTCATCAAACTTAAAACTCACGTTATTAAAGCGGATGTGGCCTTTAATCTCTGGTTGGTTTTTCGTGTCCTGTTCATGTTCTGAGGGCTGATGAATAATCTCATCGATGCGATCTAAAGCGACTGTCGTTTTACCAAAATCACCAATAATCCGCCCGAGTTGACGCATCGGCCAAACAATCAGTCCAACATAACTTAAAAACGCGATGTACTGACCCGGCCCCATCACACCTGTGACCGTAAAATAAATCCCAAAGCCGGCCGTTAGGGCATACTGTGAGAAAATTAAGAAGTCCGTTGAACTCCAAAAAATCGCCATCAGCTTTAAGAGCGTATAACTCTCTTCTCTAAACAAATCACTCGTTTTGTCAAACTTTTCAATTTCATAGCGTTCATTCGCAAACGCCTTAACAACACGAATCCCTGTCATACTTTCTTGCAGTGTCGTCGTCATTTTCCCTTCTGCTTCTTCAACACGTTTAAACACTTTTTTAACAAATAAAAAGTAAATAAACGCACTCAAGAAAACAATCGGTGCCACCGCAATCGATATGAGCGTGAGTGTGACGTCCATCCGTGTCATTTGATAGATCGCAAAACTCATTAAAAATACTAAGCGTAAAACTTCGACGAGTTGTTCGCCAATAAACGTTCTAAACGTATCGACATCCGTCGTCGAACGCTGAATTAAATCACCCGTTTCAGCATGCGAATGATACGTAAACGATAAATCCTGTAAATGGTCATAAATGCGGTTGCGCATACCATAGGCAACGCGTTCAGCGAAGAGCGCTGTAACCACACGATGAAGAAAAATAAACACCACTCTAAACATCATAAATGCGACAGAAAAGATCGCCACCAAAAAGAGCTTTTCAGCGACGGTTTCCCCGTCGATGAGACGTTGGATTAGTTGGGGGAGTGCTGAGGGTTTATCGCCGAAAATATAATCGACGATGTGTTGAATGAAAAGCGGCGGGAGTGTCCGAAAATACTGCAGTGAAAAAAGAATCACAACACCGATCAGATAAAGATACATATGCCCTTTCATCCATTGAGTAAACTGCCTTAAACGTTTCATTATGTCACCTTCGTTCTGTCTTGATTATCGCAATAAAAAAATGCCTTCCATCTGACGATAAAAGACATTGAAATTACACGGAAAAAACCGAATTTCGTTATTTTATCATTGATGGGATACCATGTTGAAAAAGCGTGGTTAAAACCACTTTAGGAGTACTTTGTGTCAAACGTAATTTAATCATAGTATCACCATCTTTCTTGTAAAAAACCAAATAAAGTTTACCACACCGAAAAAGAGATGTAAACCTTTACTTGAAAATTTTAAGCAATTTCTTCATCTTTCGGCTTATTCGTTGGTTTTTCAAGAAGCTTTTGAGGATTTTTAATGTGCGATTTTAGTCGTTTAATCGTTTGAGCGAAATAATAGCCATCACAAATCCGTTCATCAACAGCAATCTTTAACGACATTTTTCGCAGTTTTTTCACTTCGTTTTCTTTAGTTAAATCGAGATGTTTCTCTTTTGTACCAAAGGCAATAAAGAAACTCGTCGTGCCAAAGTCATAAATATGATGGTACACTGGTTTAATCCCTAAGCTTCCTAAATCTGTGACAAACGCACTTGAGTGAAATGGACTCGCATTGATCAAAAATTTCGGCATCAATCGATGATTGTCGAGACGACGGATAATGAAAACCGCAAAGCGCAACAAAAACCCTGGCATTAGATTCAGTATCTTTGCCGCTTTATCGGTTTCGTTTTGATTGCTTTCTTGACGATTATCAACAATCGCTTGATTAATTTTATCGACGACATCAAACAGTGTATCATCGGCATTAAGACGAACTTTAACCACCGTTTCATCGGCCTCTACAGTAAACGCTTTTTTCATCGCAAAACTGTAGGTATACTCATTGCGTGCGTAGACTTTACGACCAACAACGAAGCGGTTCGCTTTAGGAAACTCAACCATCGTCCGTAAAATAGCCGCTAAAACAATATGTAAAAACAAGACACGATGCCCTTCTTTACGCAAAGATTTAATGAGCTTTTCGCATTCATCTAAAACCAAATCATCGTCAAAAAACACCTGTGCATCGTAACGTTTTGGCATAATATAAGGAATTAAACGTAAAATCGGGTCTTTATGCTTTATGCGTCGTCCATCCGAACGATCAAAAAAAAGTCTTCGCACGATTATCGCCTCCATTGTCTATTATACACTACTAACGTAAAAAAATAACCCTCTACTTACGTAAAGGGTTAAGATTAAGCTTCAAACTGTGCTTGGTATAAACGATGGTAGAACCCACGCGCATCCAGTAAACTATCGTGTGTACCGCTCTCGATAAGACGGCCTTGATGAATCACGATGATTTGCGCCGCTTTTTGAATGGTTTGCAGGCGATGAGCAATCACGATACTCGTACGCCCCTGCATAAGCTTTTGCATACTTCGTTGAATTTTAGCTTCAGTGCGGGTATCGATGTTTGAGGTAGCCTCATCAAGAATCAGTAAGCTTGGATCCGATAAAATCGTACGCGCAATACTGATGAGCTGACGTTCACCTTGCGAAAAGTTTTGGCCACCCTCAAAGACTTCAGTTTCATAGCCTTTCGGCAGTTTTACAATAAAATCATGCGCTCCGGCTTGTTTGGATGCTTCAATCACACTCTCACGATCCTTAGAAAAATCGCCGTAGTGAATATTATCAAACACGGTGCCTTTAAACAGTTTAGTATCTTGAAGGACAACACCAATCCGTTTTCTTAAGGCATCTTTTTGCATTGAACGAATCGATCGGCCATCGATTTTTATGTCGCCCTTTTGAATATCATAAAAGCGATTAATTAAATTGATCGTTGTCGTTTTTCCGCCACCGGTTGGTCCTACAATCGCAATAATTTCACCCCGATGGGCGGTAAAACTAACGTCTTTCAAAACGAGTTTATCCGTATCATACCCAAAGCTTACATTATCAAAAACAATTTCACCTTCAAACGCGTCAGTATCGAACGTTCCGTCGCCATCATACTCACTTTCAGCGTCGATCATTTCAAAGATCCGTTCTGCGCCAGCCACCCCTTGCATCAAGGCGTTAAAGAGTTGGCTTAAGTTCGCAATCGGCATAATGAACTGTCTTGAATACTGGCTGACCCCAGCTATTTGTCCAATCGTAACAACAAACGGTGCATATAAATAGAGGACAGCACCTAGGGCAATCACCGTTAAATAGATTAAGTTATTCATAAACAAAATAAACGGCCATAAAATTCCAGCATAAACTTGTGCTTTAAACCCTGCACGACGCAGTTTATTATTTTCTTCTTTAAATTCTTCGGTAAACGACGCTTCTTGATTGTATAACTTAACGGCTTTTAAACCGGAGATGTTTTCTTCAATGATGCCATTTAAGTTCGCTAAGTGTTTCTGTTGGTCTTTAAAACCAACTCGTGTGCGTTTTGATATATAAATCGTAAAAATAACCATTAGCGGTACAAAGGCGATAACCACCAAGGCAAGCGACCAGTTTAAAACAAACATCCAAACTAACGAACCGATTAAAACTAAAACACTATTAATCGTTTCTAAGATGGACTGCCCAAGCGATGCATTGATGAGCTCGACGTCATTGCTAATGCGACTGACAATGTCCCCAGAGCCTTGTTTATCATAGTATGAAAGCGGCGCTTTCATTAACGTATCAAAAGCTTCTTCACGAATTTTTTTAATCACTCTTTGGGATATATGCACCATCACTAAACGTGACACAAAACGAATAAAACTATTACCGAGCGCGATAATTAAAATAAAGATAACGATCCGGTAAATCTCTGTGAAGCGTGCGGTGGCAATGTACTCATCAATCGCAAAAAAAAAAAAAAACGGTATCGCTAAGTTAAAAAGTGTGCCAACAATGACAAAGAGCGTAATTAATACTATCCAGTACTTATACACCCCGAGATAACCGATAAGACGAGCCACCGTCTCACGAATCTTTTTCGGTTTTTCAAACCCTTGACCACTGCCACGACGACGAAACCCGAAGCCACCTTGTTGGGACTTCGTCGCATCATCATAAAAGGATTCAGAGGATTTCTCTTGAAGTGTTTTTTTATCATAAATGGTGTATTTATCCACGGTCTTCACCCCCGATATTCAACTGACTC
>SKFS01000082.1 GCA_007117885.1 Candidatus Izemoplasma sp. | reverse complement strand
TTTGTCAAGTTTTTTTGATTTTATCTTGACAATATTCTGTGATCTTGTTTATTGAACCGTAAAAAACTTGTTTGAAAGTTGCTACACAGGAAACAAAAAGCACTTAATGTATACTGCAATTGAAAATTCATCACTTTATGCTAAAATAAAAAGCGCTTTATTGTATGAGAAATACTGATTTTGAAGATCCGAGAGAGTTGGGGCTCGCTGACATTTATCCGCGTCACTTTTTGGTACTAGAGCTAATCCCGGTGATAAAGATCACGGGTGAAGACCTTGTCTAAAATGTCATTGAGCTCATCGTTTTCTAAACGATTGACTAAAATCGTATCGCATTGCTCTTTAAATGCGCTTAGGTCATTGACTACCTTAAAACCACTATATTGCTCTTCTTTAATCTGCGGTTCATAAATGACAACCTCAAGCCCTTTTGCTTTCAGTCGCTCTAACACATCGACAATCGCTGCGTCACGGAAGTTATCCGAACCTAATTTCATAATCAAGCGATAGCCTCCCACCACCTTGATGGGCTTTGAAGCTATGCGATCAACAATAAACGTTTTTCGTGTATCGTTGGCCTCAACAATCGCTGAGATGATGTTTTGTGGAATGCCTTCAAAGTTCGCAACCAACTGCTTGGTGTCTTTAGGCAAACAATACCCCCCATAACCAAAGGAGGGATTGTTATAATAATCACCAATGCGCGGATCTAAACTAACCCCTTGAATGATTTCTTTGGCGTTGAGGTTTTGATCAACACAATAACTGTCAAGCTCGTTAAAATACGCAACCCTTAGGGCTAGATAATTGTTCGCAAACAGTTTAACCGCTTCTGCTTCATCAAAATCGGTTAAAAGCACCGCCACGTCTTTTTCAAGCGCACCTTCTTTTAAGAGTAAGGCCACCTGTTCACCACGACTGCTTTTATCACCTACAATGATGCGTGAGGGGTGTAAATTGTCGTATAATGCCTTACCTTCTCTTAAAAACTCGGGTGAAAACACAATCCGGTCAGTGTCATGTTTCAGGCGCATCGATTTGGTAAAGCCAATAGGAATGGTTGATTTAATGACAATCGTCGCCTTCGTGTTCAGCTGTAAAACATCGTTGATCACTTTTTCGACCGATGAGGTGTCGAAGTGATGCGTTGCGACGTCGTAGTTCGTCGGTGTACAGACAAACACCAAATCGGCGTCTTGATACGCTTCAGCCACATCCGTGGTGGCGCGCAGATCAAGTTTTTTTGTCGCAAGATACGTCTCAATTTCCTTATCTGCGATGGGTGAACGTTTTTGATTGATGAGCGCGACTTTTTCTGGCACCACATCAAGCGCAAGCACGCGGTGGTTTTGCGCAAACAATACCGCATTGGACAGTCCTACATAGCCTGTGCCAGCAATTGTAATATTCATGAAAATCCCCTTTATTCTGTTAGTTTTTTAACTGTGTCTTAAAGTATATGATGGTGCGGTCTAACCCTTCACTGAGCGCAATGCGCGGTTCCCAATCTAAATGCTTTTTCGCTAACGTGATGTCGGGTTTACGTTTAATCGGGTCGTCTTGAGGCAATGGATAAAAATCAAGTGCCGAGGGTGACCCTGTTTTTTCTAAGATGATCTCAGCAATTTCTTTGACGGTGTATTCACCTGGGTTGCCTAGATTGATGGGGCCTTCTAAAGAAGCGTCGCTTTGCATCATTTTCATGAGCCCATCCACCATGTCCTCAACATGGCAAAACGAACGTGTTTGTGACCCATCGCCATAGAGTGTCAGTGGTTCCCCTTTAAGCGCTTGAACGATAAAATTCGATACCACACGCCCATCAAGGGTGTCCATGTGATGGCCATAGGTATTAAAAATCCGAACAATTTTTGTGTTCACGTGATGGGTTTTTCGGTAGTTGATTGTCAACGTTTCAGAGATTCGTTTGCCTTCGTCGTAGCACGCACGTGGGCCAATCGGATTGACATTCCCCCAGTACGTTTCCCTTTGCGGATGCACATGCGGGTCGCCGTACACTTCGGAGGTAGAGGCCATTAGGAAGGTCGCCTTGTGTTGGCGCGCCAAGTCTAAAAGATTCAAGGTGCCTTGGTAGCTGATATGAATCGTGTAAAGCGGATCTTTTTGATATTGTACCGGTGAGGCTGGACACGCTAAGTTGTAGATCTCATCAACCTCAAGGTGAATAGGTGTCGTGATGTCGTGTTCGATGAACTCAAAGTGCTCATGATTTAAAAGCGCTGCGATGTTGGCTTTTTTCCCTGTGTATAGATTGTCCACACACAGCACGTGGTGCCCTTCGTTGATTAAACGTTCACACAGCGAAGAACCAATAAAGCCTGCACCACCCGCAACTAAGATACGTTTCATCGTTTCACACTTCCTAAATGTACACTCATCTAAGTCGTCTCCTTCACTAAAGAACATTGTGCAAAGTTCCAACAGTCTCGAAGCATATCATCCAATGTGCAGGACGTCTTAAAGCCAATCTTACGATAACACTCTTCCGGATCAGCATACGTGATGGCAAGATCACCTGCACGACGTGCGGTAAACTGATACGGCACTTCGACCTGATTCACCCGCTTAAATCCCTCGACAATGTCTAAAACACTATATCCTTGTCCGGTGCCCACGTTCATAATGTCAAGTGTTTCTACACTCTTCTCCATCGCCAAGACATGGGCATGCGCAAGATCCATCACATGAATATAATCACGTATGGCCGTCCCATCAGGTGTTGGATAGTCTTTTCCGAAAATCGATACATAAGGTTTGTTTTTGAGGGCGACATCGAGCACATAAGGCATCAGGTTATTCGGTATCTCTTGTGGTCCTTCACCAATCAAACCACTAGGATGGGCACCAATGGGATTAAAGTAACGCAAAATGACACCTTGCATAACGTCATTTTGACGAATGAAATCCGCTAGTATCCGTTCGCCCATTTGTTTTGTAGCCCCATATGGGTTCATTGGTGGAAGCAAAGGAAGCGATTCTTTTAAGGGGGACGGTTGATTTCCATACACTGTGCAGGAAGAGCTAAAGATGATCTTTTTGATTTGATACACCTCAGCTAAATGAAGTACGCTAATCAGTGACCTCAGATTGTTATCGTAATATTTAAGTGGTTTAGCGACCGACTCGCCGACCGCTTTGTACGCCGCAAAATGAATGATCGCATCCAACGTATGATTCTTAAAAACCTCATTTAAAGCAACTTCATCTCTTACATCGATGGGATAAAACGCAAGTGTTTGATCCGTAAGGGTATTTAAAGCTTTCAAAACCTCTTCACTAGAATTTACGAGATTATCGACAATCACAACCTTGTGATTATGCTCAATCAGACTCACGACAGTGTGTGAGCCGATGTAACCAAGACCGCCCGTCACTAAAACATTCATCTAGCGGGCCTCTCCCACAAGGGTTGTCGAACCCAGTTCTTTTTGAACTGCCCTGCCCCAAGCCCTTGATTCACCCACTTAATCATTCCACCTTGCGCCTTTTGCTCTGCTTTTCCTGCTTTCGTAATTTTATTGCGGAATACTCTTAAAAAGAGTCCTACAGCTCCCCCAAGAAAAAATGCTGATAAAATCGTTGCAACTGGCGCCTGAGCAAGTAATAAAACAAGGATAGACGCGATTACTAATGCTTCGGTAACCACTAAAAAAATAGGTTTGATAATACCTCTAAACACTTTTTGCACTTCTGTATTTGTATTTCGAACAAGATCTGCTGAGTTCCGCTGTAGATGAAACACATAGGGCTTCGCTAAATACGCTGTTAGTAACCTTTTAGACATTTTCACTTGTTCATTGTAAATGATACGGTACTGAATGTAATGAAACAAAAGGAGGTAAAGGTTTTTCAAGACAAATACAGCTAACAACGCAACTGTTGCTGCAATTAGAAAAGCATTCGTAGATTGAAAGCCTAACACTTCGTAAATTGATGCAATGATCGCAGTTTCATGAATCGTGTCTGGATTAGTAACAATACCAACAAAAGGCACAATCAACCCGATTCCTAATGTTTCAAACAAAGCTGCAAAAACCATTAATATAAATAAAAGAGAAAACTTCTTCTTTTCTTTCTTACCAAATAATTCGCGGAGCTTCTTAAAGTTTTCCACTGTTTGCAATCACCACCTGACTTTTCTAAATATATTAGAAATCTATTATGCTTAGCATCGCTAGGTACGGCCTCTATTACTTTTGATAACTTCCTTTATCCTTTTAATTGCAAAATCAGGAATGATCTTCTTTGCATTTGAGCTTATCTTAGGATACTGCATTAGCTTTTTCCTTACTATATTTGCAAAATTCTTGCCTGTTGGCTCGTAATTACTCCATCCTGTTTTTGATAAATAATTATAGTACTCTATTTTTAATGGATGTGTACTCATAAATTCCCATGGTTTAGGTGAAGCAGTATAGTGTATTATTTTAGGATTTCTAACCGCTTCTTGAAAAACTTCTATTTCTTTTCCTCCCAACAGTTCTTCCATATATCTATTGTTAAAGTAATAGTGCATCACATTCCAACATACAGGCAACTCATACCAATCGCTATACAATATTGCGTTAAAACCGTCTTGATCAACATACTGTATTTTTTCTTTGTTCTCCCTTAAAAAATAAAATACCTGACTTGAAATTTCTTCTTTTCTCATTAATGTTAAGTTCATTAACATTAAGCCAGCATTAAAGTATTTATGATCTATTGGTATACCTAAAGCTTGATTTCTAGCCTGACAATTAGGATCTTCTGTTGCGGCTATTAAGTAATCCCTTATATCAATACTCCAAAGAGTAGCAATATCACCTTTGACTATCATATCGCAATCGATATATAATACCTTATTAATATCATCAGATAATAAATCAGGTATTGAAACCTTATAATATGAAGCTTGACTAATATGTCCTGTTAAGGCTAGATCTTTATACATGGATGAGTTTACTTTTATAAAATTAATTTTACCTCCATATTTTTCACTTACCCCCTTAACCTTGCTCTCATTATCTAAGGAAATGCCATCATGTATTACATATGTGACAATATCATTCCTTCTCTCAGTATTTTCTAATAATGATGTAAGTGTAACGCCTAGATGTTGTATGTAATTATCATCTGAAACAAATACAATGTTGATAGAATTTTCCATACGTAATTCTCTCCTCTTCAGCAGTTCATTCAAATATCCGTTCTAAATATATGTTCTTTAAAATTGACTTATTTTGAAACCTTGAAGAACAGCCTGAAATTCTTATTTAAGAACCCATAATTTAATTATTCACTCTAAGTTTGATCTCATCTAGCCAGGGCCTTACAACTTTTGGGGCATCTCCATAAAACATTCTGTCAAATACTTTTAGAGCAGCTTCATTTGCATATAGTTTCGATTGCACATTAGGCCAGATTAAGCTATCTCTCCTATAAACAATACTAATTACTCTTACCGGAATGGTTTTATAGCCTAATGCCATTAAAACTGCAAATCTATGTTGACCTTGTCTGACATGAAGCTTCCAATGACCATCTTCTCTTACTAACGCGACTACTTCAATATCTCCGTCTGGACAATCATTCCTTCTATATCCGTTTGCCTCTATTGACTTAAGCACTTTATATAAACGGTTGGTCTCTATTTTCAGTTTTTCTTCACTAACGGGGCCACAACCATTCCAGCCTTCGAAAACACTTGCTTTTTTGCCAGATAGTTGATTTTCAAATTCAATTATTCGCTTCATTCCTTCATACTCTTTCTCCATAGAGAGGCTTTCCCAAGGGAATGGAGAAACCCAAGAAGGGCTCTGATACAACAACGGCGCTTCATTCTTAGTTAACCCTAACCATTCACATGCATTATTTGGTTTTACCATGGAGTAGTACGACCTCAACGATTCTCTCAATAGTCCCATTTGTATATCCTTACATAGTGCGCCTTTTACCGAATATATGTATGGGTCGACATTAGGAGTAAAAAAATAACGCCCAATCTTTGACACACATGCATCTACTAAAACTGGATGCCCCATAAAATAGGGTAGTTGCATTGGGTCATTGGATTTATCTCTTATATCAACTGGAATTTGTTTGTTATGCCTTACTTCCTCAGGATGTATTTTAACTTGTTTAGCACTAGTTACATTATATCCACATATTCTTAGTATTTTTTTCAAGTGTTGTTTCAACATTTTAATTGCCTCTCATTAGATATTCAGTCCCCAACAACTCTTCAAAATAGTAAATAGTTCTTTTTAAGCCCTCTTCTAACTGAATTGATGATTCCCACTCAAGGGTTTCTCTAGCAAGTGAAATATCCGGTTTTCGCTGTTTTGGGTCGTCTTGCGGTAGTGGTAGATGAATTATTTTAGAACTAGAGCTAGTTAGTTCAATGGTTTTTTCAGCAAGTTCTAGCATCGTAAACTCTCTTGGATTCCCAATATTAACTGGCCCAGTAAAGTCTGATGGAGTATCCATTAAATTAACAAGACCAGCAACTAAATCATCTACGAAGCAAAAGGATCTCGTTTGGGATCCATCTCCGTAGATAGTAATATCACGATTACTCAATGCCTGAAATATAAAGTTAGAGACGACTCTTCCATCATCTGGGTGCATGCGCGGCCCATAAGTGTTAAAAATCCTTGCAATTTTCACTTCCAGCCGATGTTGCTGATAATAGCTCATGAATAAAGTTTCAGCACAACGTTTCCCCTCATCATAACAAGCACGCGGGCCTATAGGATTAACATTTCCCCAGTAACTTTCTAATTGAGTGTGGACTGCCGGGTCACCATACACTTCACTCGTAGATGCCTGTAATATTTTTGATCTGGTTCTTTTGGCAAGCCCTAACATGTTTATAGATCCATGTACATTCGTTTTTACTGTCTGAGTCGGATTATGCTGATAATGGACTGGGGAAGCAGGGCATGCTAAATTATAGATTTCGTCAACCTCAACGTATAACGGAAAAGTAACATCATGTCTGATTAGTTCGAAATTTGGATGTTGCATTAAGTGTAAT
>SKFS01000046.1 GCA_007117885.1 Candidatus Izemoplasma sp. | reverse complement strand
CAGCTCTTTCCCATCACCTTAAAAGAGTTTAATGAACATTGGCAAGGCTGGTATGATGAAATCGCAGAAAAAATCAAAGCGAAAGTGCAAGGAAACGTGCTTAGAATGAATCATATTGGGAGTACAGCGATTCACGGTTTGACCGCCAAACCAACGATCGATATTTTATTAGAAATCGATCACAGCACAGAACTCAATGAACTTAAAGAAGACTTATTTGAGCTGGGATTTCGCTATCATCATCAACCAAGTAATCCCCCACCGCATATGATGTTTACAAAAGGGTACACCCTTAAAGGCTATGACGCGCGTGTCTACCACCTTCATGTGCGATATCTTGGGGACTGGGATGAGCTGTATTTTAAGGACTACTTGAACGATGAAGCCAAGGTTAGAGAGGCCTATCAAAGACTTAAAATTGAGCTTGCACGAATGTTTCAGTTTGATCGCGAACGGTATACGGATGCAAAAACGGATTTTATTAGTGAGGCAACGCGTAAAGCACGGTTAAAATATGGCTATATGTATAAACCAAAGGACTAGCGCCGCTAGTCCTTTGATTTTAAGAGTGCTCTAACTGGTAAGGCCTCAACACCATCAATTGGCATCGGTAGAGCCATCATTTCATAATTGCCTTGAGGAACATTCTTTAAGCGAATGCCTTCTAGAATAAGGATGTTGTTGCTTAAAAGAAGATCGTGAGTCGGATGATTGGGTTGATTCCTTTCAATGCCCAAAGCATCGATACCTACACCACGGATGCGCTTTTTAACTAAGTATTCAGCGCCACTTTTTGTGAGATAAACAAAGTTAAAGTCAAAATCATCGCGGGCGCTATTTTTTGTTTTGAAAAGAATAAAATCATTGTCTTCAATAGGATGCTCGATTAAGTCATTTTCAGTAATCCCTTCGGTCACATGGGTTAAATCAAAGACTTTCGCTTCACCGAGTAACCGTTGAACATCGTGTTGGTGTGAGTCTTGACCGTTTTTAAGTGTATGCAGGGGAAAATCGATATGTGTTCCCGTGTGTAAGTTTAAGGTTAGATCGGTTTCGTAGACACCGTCTTTCTCAAAGGTTTTTGTCGTTTTAAATCGCGGTCGTTTTTCCTCCCTGTTTTTATAGACAGGCATTCTTGGATGAATGGTCATACTAATATCATAAATCATTGGCTTCCTCCTTTAATAGGTTACGGATTAGGGGCATGAGCTCATCATAATCATTATAGAGTGTGAGGGTATTACGTTGTTTTTTAATCGGATCAATGACCCGCCAAGCTGTCTCAATTTCATCCCATCGGGGAAAGAGAGTCGGATTTTTTTGAATGATATCAAGCAGAAGCTTTTCGTAGGCCTCAGGAACATTCCCTTCCGGGGTTTGGCAAGTGTGACAGTAGTCTAAAGGAACATCTTTCACGGCATTTGTTAAGCCTGCGGCTTTAACGTTTAACTGAAAGTAAATGCCCTCATCAGGCGCAACACGAATGATTAGTTTGTTTTTACTAAGTGTTTCGTTTGGCCAAAGTTTATTGACATGACTATTGGCCTTAAAAGTAATAATAATCTCAGAACGTTTTTCATTAAGTCGCTTTCCTGTCAATAGGTAAAACGGCGTATTTTGCCAACGGGGATGGTCGATGGTGGCTTTAAATGCAACGAAGGTTTCTGTTTGAGAATTTTTAGCGACATTTTTGTGACTGCGATAGCCCTGATATTGACCGAATATAATCGATTCTTTTTCAACGCTTAAGCGCTTAAGTAAGCGTACTTTTTCTTCTCTAATCCCTTGTTCATCGAAACTATTGGGTTCCTCCATGGCAATGAAAGTAAGCATCTGTATAAGATGGTTTTGAACCATATCTTTGAGTGCGCCGATGCTGTCGTAGTAGTTTCCTCTAGTACCAATATCCTCGTTTTCTTTTACGATAATTTTGACACTTTCTATCGATTGATGGTCCCATGTTGACTGAAAAATCATGTTGGCGAAACGAACGATGAGAATGTTTTGAATCATTTCTTTTCCTAAGAAGTGATCAATCCGGTAGATTTGTGACTCATCAAAGTATTGCCATAGTTTCTGGTTAATTTTCTGTGCAGAAAGAAAGTCTTCACCAAACGGTTTTTCAAAAACAATGCGGCGATTTTGATCGCCCTTTTCAATCAGTTTTGCCTCGCTGATTCCTCGTGCGATCACAGGAAAGAGATTTGGTGGGACGGCAAGGTAATATATCACGTCGGTTTCCTTACCATTGGATTGAATGAGGGCATTGAGTTGAGCATAGGATGTGGCATTTTCGATATCGAGTTTTATATAACAAATATAAGGTTCTAGTTCCTCCCAATGGGTTGCTTTTGAAGCGAGTGATTTGGCTTGATCAAGATACGCTTCTGTAGTGTAATCACGTCTGCCAATCGCGAGAATTTGCAGCGGGGTTTTTAACCGTTTTTGATGAATTAGCATCGACAGTGCAGGGAGCAGTTTTTTATACATCAAATCACCGGTAGAACCAAAGATTGCTATTATTGTTTCCATTCAATCACGACCTTTCATATACTCCATATTTTAGCATGGTTTTAACAATTAAAGCGTTAATACACAATGGGATGACTTTTATAGAAAACCGATACAAGAAGTGTTGAGTATGATAAAATACAATTAAAGAGCGAATGGAAAGGTGTTTACCATGGATAATTTCTTTTTTGCGGTCAATGCGTTAGCGCCCCTATTGGGTTTAGCCTCATTGGGGTATTTTTTACGTCGCAAAGAAATTGTTACAGAAGAATTTATCGGTTATTTGAACCGCTATATTTTTCTTGTCGCCTTACCCGTGTTAATCTTTCAAACATTGGCGAGTTTAGAGGATTGGACATTGGTAAACTGGTCAGTGGTTTGGTTTGCTTTTGTGATGATTACAGTAGTGACGGTATTGGGTTATTTGTATGTTGTTTTTATCCGTCAAACACGTGCGATTAAAGCGGTTCTTATGCAAGCGTTTTATCGCGGTAATTTTATTATTATCGGGATTCCTTTAGCGATTCGCTTAGGCGGTGTTGAGGCGTTGAGTATGATGGTAATATTGAATGCGATATTATACCCTTTAACGAATCTTTACTCTATTTTCACCTTTCAACTATGGTCTGATCACCAAGAGAGAAACCAAACGATGCGTAAAGAATTCATTGCGAACACGTTTAAAAATCCGTTAATGATTGCTTTTTTCATCGGGTTGATGGCACTTGTGTTCCAAGCGCAATGGCTTGCTGTGACAAACGTGGTTTCGTTTGTTCCAGACACGCTTAACTTGATTGCCGCAACCGCAACTCCTATGGCAATGATTGCGATTGGCGGACAGTTTAAGTTAGCGCAAGCTAAAGCGTTAAGAATGCCGATTTTTATCGGGGTTTTTGGCCGGCTAGTTGTGGTACCGAGTTTTGTTTTTATCGTTGCATTATTGGTCAACCCATGGATTGATTTCAGCAATCATTGGGCACCAATGATTGCGATTTTTGCTTCCCCTGTCGCCGTTGCAAGTGTCGCGATAACGAAAGGTCTTAATGGCGATGATGCGTTTGCTTCACAATTGGTGTTATGGAGCACTGCGTTTGCGGTGATTAGTCTTTTTGTCTTTGTTGTTTTATTTAGAACATACGGTCTATTATAAAAAAAGCACAAAATGTGCTAGTTGTGAAAAAGGCGTTTAATCCAAGACTGTTTTTTTGTGGGATACTCACTTCTAGGTTTAAGAGTCCCTATAAAGCCACTAAAGGCTTCTTTGTGAATTCCAGGTAAGTCTTTAGCGTCATAATAAACCGTTGAGGTACAGTTTTTAAATGTGTTTGGACCGATTACGCGAAGACTCTTTGGTAAAACAATGATGTCCCCTTGATAATCTCTAAATGTGTGTCGAGCAATGATTTCGACTTTCTCAGGAACAACAAGCACAGGGGTTGTTCCTTTTATATTGGTTAAGGTTTTTCCTTCAATACGCATAATTTTATCCATTTTATTCTCCTTTTTTGTCCCAATATGCCCATAGATAATGTGCCACGATCGCTGGGTAAGGTTCCCACAGTTTTGCCATATCTTGGATTTCTTTTAGGGTCATCTCAGAGCGATTAAGATAGGTTTTTAAACCGTTTTGTAAGCCTTTATCGGTGAGTGAAAAAATGGTTAAGTCACCTAAGACAAAAATACAGTACATTTCGGCACTCCACGGACCGATGCCAGGAATTTTTGTCAACGCTTTGAGGCGTTTTTGATGATTGTGTTGAGCGAGTTGAGTCAAACTAAGAGTCTCGTTGATGACTGCTTGCTGCACGGCTCTAATATAGCGAGTTTTAAAACCTGGAATGCCACATTGTTTTAATTGAGTGTCCGAGAGAGAAGCTAATGTTTCGGGTTTGATTGGTGAGCCACTGAGCGCGCTCAAATTTTGATAGACTCTATCGGCCTGTTTGACCGATATTTGTTGACCCAAAATAGTATAAATTAGAAAGTCGAAAGGATCGTGATAAAGGGTAATCTTTAAAGGACTCATCATGTTAAAAAGATTGATGAGTTGTGGATCACGATGGATTAAATAGCGAACTTCCTTACTATCGAGTGTATAAATAAACTTTTCTATCGCAATCGCCTCCTCATCGTTCTTTATTATTGTAGCGTATTTACGGTAAAATGTGTATGAATAAAAACGATAATCATACGATAATTAGATACAAATCTTTAAGAGTATGCTATTCTTGAATTAATTAAATCAGTTTTCAGAAGAGGAGTGTGCGCTTTGAAGAAGAACGTAAATGTCCCCAATGCGTTAAGTGTATCGAGAATAATTTTTCTACCGTTACTTTTTGCCTTAGTTATATGGGATTTTCGTTTAGCGTTTTTAGTGCTCTATATATTGGTTGGTTCTACGGATGCGTTTGATGGATTTGTGGCACGGCGTTTTAATCAAGTAACAGAGTTTGGCAAAACGATTGACTCGGTGGCGGACTTATTGTTTTACATTTCGACAGCGTGGTTTTTATACCGTTTATACCCAGAGTATTTAATCCCTAACATGCCTTTGTTAATCGGCTTTTTTGGGGTTTTAGCGCTTTCTTTTGTGGTATCGGCAATTTTCTGTGGAAAACCGATTTTAATGCATACCTTTATTTTACGAATGAATGCGGTTTTGGTGTATTTTTTGATTGTATTTTCATATTTCACAAATACCACCTACTTTGTCACACTAATCTTGGCACTATACATTATCGGATTAATCGAAGAAATGATTATATTTATCAAATATGGCGAGGTTGACCGGGATGTTCCAAGCCTCTTTCACTTATGACGTCAAGACGATGAAAGACTATCTTAAGCACTGAAAAGTGCTTTTTTCTTTGAACTGAAGAGTCTCAAGTAGTGAACGAGGTTTTATAAAGTGCATCCTGCTTGATTATATTTCGAATTCGAAATATAATCAAGCTGGGAGTGATAAAAATGAAAAAACTAAGAGGCATTCACCATGTGACAGCAATTACGAGTAGTGCTGAAAAAATCTATGATTTTTTCACCTACGTTCTCGGCATGAGATTAGTGAAAAAGACAGTCAATCAAGACGATATTGATACGTATCATTTATTTTTTGCGGACGATGAAGGAAACCCTGGTACCGATATGACATTTTTTGATTTTAAAGGGATTGGAAAAGCGCGCAGAGGCACCAATGAAATAAGTCGAACGGGTTTCCGTGTACCAAGCGATGAGGCGTTAACCTATTGGCTGAAACGGTTTGAACATTATCAAGTGAAGCATGAAATGATTCGTGAAGAGTTTGGTCGAAAGGTTATTTACTTTGAAGATTTTGATGAACAGTACTATGCGCTTGTCTCGGATGAAAACGATCAAGGGATTGCTTCGGGTGTCCCATGGAAAAAAGGACCCGTACCGGATGAGTATGCCATTACTGGACTCGGGCCGATTTATTTTACGGTTAAAAGCCTCAACGATATTGAGACGATTTTAGTTAATAATCTATTTATGCGTAAAGAAACTGAGCATGAAGGTCAAGTCTTGTATGAGATGGGTGAAGGCGGAAATGGTGCGCGCGTTATCGTTAGAGAGGATGCAGAAAACCCTGTTCAACTTCAAGGATTTGGCAGTGTTCATCATGTTGCTTTTAGAATTGAGGATCGTCAGGAACTCGAGGCGTGGATTGACCATTTTAACACACTAGGCGTTGCCCATTCAGGCTATGTTGACCGGTTTTACTTTAAGTCACTTTATACACGTATGCATCGAGGGTTATTGTTTGAGCTCGCGACAGAAGGACCGGGCTTCATCGATGATGAAGAAGACTATGAACACTTAGGAGAGCGGCTAGCATTGCCACCGAATTACCGAAAGCATCGCGAGTATATCGAGAGTGTCGTTAGACCGATTGATACAGTAAGAAGTACTAAGCAGTTTAAGAAAGAGTATTTTTAATCCATGCAAAGTTTAAAGACATTGACGATTCTTTTTCGAGCATTGAAAAGTGTTGAACAGCAAATTCGTGAAGACATTAGACGGTATGGGTTGAATACAACAGAGTTTGGCGTCCTTGAAGTTTTATATCATAAAGGGCCCTTAACGATTCAAGAAGTCAAAGAAAAGGTTTTGATTGCGGCATCAAGCATGAGTTATGTCATTGACACGCTCGTTAAAAAGGCGTACGTTAAACGAGTTAAGCATAGCTATGATAAACGGAGCTATGTCTTAGAACTGACACCAGAAGGACAAAGTAAGATGGATGGTATTTATCCTATGCATGTGGCGTCTATGCGCAAACGACTGGATGTTTTAGGCAACGATGAGGCAGTATTACAAAAGCTTTTAAAACAATTAGGAACCTATCAAAAAAAAGACCTTTGAGGTCTTTTTTAGTTCCAGCGACGGGGGTCTCCTTTAATCGCATCGAGCGTTTTCATGTCTTCTGGGGCAATCACAAAATCAACGAGAGTGTTTTCTATTATGCGTGACTCAGTGACTGATTTTGGCAAGGGTGCGGTGCCCTTTTCTAAGCACCATCTAATCGCTAGTTGTGCCGGAGTGACGGCATATTTATGGGCAACTTCCTGTACGATTTTGTTTTCGAGTAAGTAGCCGATGCCAAGCGGTGAGTAGGCTTCAATAAAGATTGCTTGGTCCTGACAAAAGTCAAGGGTGGCTTTTTGATCGATTCCGATGAAGTAGGCGATTTGGTTTACCTGTGGAACAATGGTGGTATGATCGAGTAAGTTTTGTAAATCATCGGGATTGAAGTTTGAAACACCAATCGCACGAACTCGTCCTTCACGATAGAGTTTTTCCATGGCTTTATACGCTGCGATATTTCCTTCTTTGCAGTCTTTACCCATCGCATTCCAAGGCCATGGTGCGTGGATTAAGTACAAGTCTAAGTAGTCAAGGTTTAACTCGATCATCGTTTGATCGAAGGCATCTAACGTCTCTTGATAGGATTTGATGTGGGACTCAAGTTTTGAGGTGACAAATACCTCTTCACGTTTGATACCGCTATCTAAAAGAGCTTCACCGACACTTCTTTCATTGCGGTATGCTGCGGCTGTGTCGATATGACGATAGCCGTGTTTTAAGGCTTTTGATACTGCGTCGTAGGCGTTTTTTCCGGGCTCTATTTGCCAAGTACCAAAACCGATTTTGGGGATTTTTACCCCGTTGTTTAAGGTGTATGTTTGCTTAATAGTTTTCATGAGACCTCCTAGATTTTTTTTATTTTTTAAGCGTGTAGTTAAGACTATGCGATAGAATGGTAAATCCAACCGATTTATAGAGCGATAAAGCGTTGTTGTTTAGGCTTTCAACAACAAGTTCAATGCGCTTTATCGGTCGTTCTTGAAAAGCCATCGAGATGAGTTCTTCTAAAAGTTTCCGACCGTGGTTTTGTCCGCGATAGTTCGCATCAATTGCCAAAACTTCAATCGATGTAGTGGTTAATGATACACGGTTTAGCAGGCCGTACCCAATCAGTGTGCCGTTATGATAATACCCGTAGGCGGTCCGCTGTGTGTCATTAAAGAAGTTTTCCTTAGTTAAATAGGTTTGTCCAAAAACGTGTGTATGCAAGTTCCACACTGCCTCTTCATGATGTTTTGGAAGGGGAACTAAGCGTTCATTTGACACGGGTAAATCAGTCGTTTTTGATAAGTGTAAAATAAACTCATCATCATGCCGTTTTGCATTCATTGCATTCATTAAGGATTGCATAGGGGTATTGTCTTTAGGAAAAAAGAAATGCAATGTCGCGTTTGGATAATCATGGAGTATGGATTGAATGATACGCGTTGCAGAAGGAAGATTATCAAGGGAAAAAAACGGTCCGATAACATCGACTCTCTGATCGCCCTCTAAAGGCGCAATGAAGGCTAAAGCCGATAAAGGCTCACCGTCAAAATACCCTTGATTAGCGTCGCTGCTTAAGGCTTCTTGTAGCACCTTCTTTAGGCGGACATCTTCTTTGGGTAGAAAATGAGTGTAGTGTCCATGAGCGAGGGTGTTTGTTTGGATAAATGTGTAGAGCGTTTGAAAATCAATCATAAGATGACCTCGAAGTATTTGTTTTGACATAGGAGACAAAGCGTTTATATTTGTTTCGATCTTTGGGTAAAGCAATTGGGGCAATCGCAATGACTAACTTTGAGGTTAAACCATAGCCCGCTAACTCATCATGAATCCGTCGTTTAAGTAAAGAGACGTCATACTCAGCAGTGGTGTCAATGGTGATGTCGAGATGACCAATCCTATTTTGAGTCACTTGAAACTCTCTAATCAGGTCACTTTCAGTAATAATCCAGCGGGCAAATAGATCGGGATAAACCACATCAATCTGATTATTCTTGTTATAAAAGTAAAGGATATCATCATCACGACCAAGGACGTTTTTTATCGTTCTAAACGAAGAACCACAAGGACAAGACTCATCGAGTACAATCATATCGTTCATCCGATAACGAATCAAGGGCTGGGCCACGTTCACTAAATTCGTTAAAACCATGCTGTGGCCAATCCGATGGGGTTCATCAATTCGTTGCTGCTTGTGATCATACAGTTCGATATAAACGAGATCCTCATTAATATGGAGATTTCCATAGAGACAAGGACTGGCGATTTGGCCTTCCGATGCTTGATAAATTTCAATGATTTTTGTATTGAAAAGTTTTGCGAACTTTGCTTTATCTTCTGCGGTTAAAACTTCCGCATAGGTAATGATTTTTTTTAAGCGAACAGTGATTTGGTCACAATGAGGTACCAGTTGATTAAGTAAAGAAGGTGGTGCCATTAAGATATTGGTTTTCGTTTTATTTAAGGTTGCAATGATTGTTTTAGGGTCTGTCATCGTTGACAGGTATTTTAGTTTAATAAACGGGGCATTAATATCACTGAATCCTTGTGAGAAAACACGAAGTAAAAACAAAATCCGATAAGGGAGTTCTTTAAGCGAAAGACCACTGCGTGCTAAAAACACAGCAGGGAGACGTTTAGTTAACGCTTTAGGTGTGATAAAAAGACCTTTATTACCCGACGTTCCACTCGACAGGCCAAGGACATAGCGATCCTTATAATAGCCTAAATAATCTTTATCCCTTTCTTTTCTTAAGGCAAAGTCTAAAGCATGTTGGCGGTCGATATGCACGGTGTTAATCGAGTTAAAATGCGTCATCAATGTATCTTTATCCATTGTCGGAAAATGACTGAAATCATCTAAGCATTCGAGTTTTAAACCAGAGAACTTTTCATGGTAGTAAGGACTGTTTTCCTTTGCATAATTGACAAGTGCCTGCAATTTCTTAAGCTGATAGTCTTTAATCTCGTCATGGGTAGATTGAGTTTGATGCCTTTTTAAAAGGATAAAATCACGTATCGCTCGAATCATCGATGTCACCTGCTAACTTAGCACGTTTAGTGCTTCCACCAAACTTTTTCACAAAGTGGCTATGGAACCATTCGATTCCAAAGCGATAAGCACCTAACTCCCATAGCATTAAGAATCCTCCCCAAACGAAAGCGAGACTAAGACCGTAAATCAGTGCGCCTACAATACCGAGTTCAAGAGGGATAAACAACGTGATAAAGGCAAAAATTAAGGCACTTACTAAGGACTCAAGCACGAAGGGCGTAAGCCCCGCGATTCCAAAGCGGGCGAAGAATTTTGCTTTAAACTTAGTAAAGCGAATGTCAAAGAACCAAATAAAACTTAAGATGATTGCGAAAAACAGACCGATTTGGATAACCATAATAAAGTACCAAGTAAGATCAATCTCTCTTTCTAACATGGTTTCGGGAGCGAGAATATAACCTAACGTTCCTAAGAGTATAAAACTAATAGAAAGGGGAACCAGTCGATTTCTAATGCCTTTGAATGGAAAGAGCCTAAGCAGTAAAGCAATGTATGCACCGTATAAAGCAAACGCAAAGAACGGTAAGATTGGGTTGTTTTTAGCAACAAACCAATTGAGTAAAAGAAAGGTGCCCCACTGATTTTCTTCAAGCGCATTTTGATAGTGACTATAAAGCGGAATACGGAGCGCGGAAATGACTAAAAAGAGCGTTGCTAATCCAAGTAAAATAGTCGGTTTCTGAGTGCTTTTAAAATAGTTTCCAAAGAGTTTAAATACACCTGCAAGTAAGGCGATGTTTATCGCTAACATCACTAAGCTATCGACATAGAAGAGACGTTGGAAAGACACCCCACTAAAACGACCTTGATTTATGAGCCCAACCAAAAGGCTTTCATCCATTGTTTGTGTCTCGAAATGGACAATCCCAGGACCCGTAAAGATAAAGTAAAAATACGCAATGACTAAGAGGGAAATCGCACTGACCACCATCGCTTTAATCCGGGTTTTAGCATCGGGATGAAGGGTATATTGTAGGGTGTAAACTAAACCACTAATCATAGCGAAAAGTCCTGCAAACATCAATAAGAAACCAATAAGTGTTATGATTGGGGTTGGATTGTTTAAGTCAACTGAGTAAAGATCGTGATAGAAGTAAAAGGCGGTGTGAAGTGTAATGACTGCAAAGATACCCAAACCACGTAATACATCGAGTCCATAATAATATCGTTTCATTATAACCCCCTGTTTGTGATACTTTAACTATAGCATAGAATGCATTTTAGCGATATGAAGTTTGACCATTTGTTTTGACTCTACTAACGTCTCGTGATAGTATAAATCACGATAAAGAGGATGTGATTTCATGAACCAAACCGTATTTGATAAAGTCAAGCAATACCGTCGCGATTTACATGCCATTCCCGAACTTGGTTTTGACTTATATAAAACCTCAGCGTACATTAAACATCATTTGACCGCGATGGGCTATCAAATTATCGAAGTGGCTAATACAGGGGTTCTCGCGGTTATAGAAGGCCAATCAACGAAAACCATTGCTTTTCGTGCTGATATGGATGGGTTACCGATTAGCGAACAACTCAATGTCTCTTTTCGCTCGACGCATGAAGGTGTGATGCATGCGTGTGGTCATGATGGGCATATGGCTATGCTTTTAGGGTTTGCGGAAATGATAGCCGCTAAACGTCATTTACAAAAATCAGTGATGTTAATTTTTGAACCCGCTGAAGAAACACTTGGTGGGGCCAAAGATATCGTTAACCACCCACGTTATCAAGAAAGAGACATTGAAGCGGTTTTTGCTTTACATCTTGACCCTGAACTTGAAGCGGGAAAGCTTGGGCTTATCGAAGGGATTATGACAGCGCAAGACGGTGATTTTGATATTACAATTCACGGTATTAATGCGCACGGAACATCGCCTCATCAAGGCAATGATGCACTGCTTGCAGCGTCTTCTTTAGTACAACAGTATTACACGATCGCCTCAAGAAGTATCGATCCTTTAGTGAGTGCCATGATTAACATTGGTACGATTGAATCTGGGGAAGGTCGAAATATCATCGCAAAGAGCGCGCATTTATCTGGTAGTATTCGTGCATTTGACTACTATCAGTACGAACGAATCAAGGAGCGCATGCGAGCGATTGACAAAGGAATTGAAACGGCCTACAATGTGACAATTGAAAATACGATGGTTGATCTTCATCCTCCGGTTAGAAACGATCATCATTTGTTTATTACGATGTGTCAAGTGTTTAATCGTGGGGAGTATGAGTTGATTCAACCGAGAATGTTAGCGGAGGATTTTTCTTACTACCAACAACACACGCCAGGGTTATTTATTATGCTCGGGGTTAAAAACCAAGTTTTAGGCTACACCCAACCATTGCACAGTTCATTCTTTGATTTCGATGAGCGGGTATTGATGGTTGGTGTTGAGAGTTATCTTAAGATAGCTCAAACGATGGACGTTTTCAAGTAAATGCCATTTACAAATGGCATTTTTCTAAGAATAGGGTATAATACTTAAGGAAAGACGAATAAGAAGGTGCAGTCGATGGCATTTGAAATCTATTTAATCGCAGCGTTTATTTTAATGCTTGCAGCATTTACTAAAGGTGTGACAGGGTTTGGTTCTTCGCTTATTGCTATCCCTTTATTGGCCGCGTTTGTCTATCTTCCCGAAGATGCACGAGCGGTGGTTGTGACCGTTAACCTAATCTTAAACATATTCATTTTAGCGTCGGCAAAAAAATTATCTCTTAGCGCGCTAAAACCGTTTTGGGTGTTGATTGTAACGGTGTTTATTGCTTCAATATTGAGTGGTTTTTTATTGCCGAGTTTTGATACGCGATGGTTTAATATTGTACTCGGTATTTTACTTATCTTAACGGCACTCAATAATCTTTTTACGATTAGATTTAAGATTGAGGTTCCTCAGCGCTACTTTATTCCTGTGGGAATTTTAGGGGGCACCTTAAATACATTGATTGGTGCAGGGAGTGTCCCGGTTTTAATTTTTTTAGCCAACACCAATTTAAAGAAAGCCGATTTTAGAATCTCGATTCTTTTTTTCCTATTAATCTTAAATAGTGGCAGTTTAATTTCGTTTGTGATTAATGCAAACTATGGCTGGAATATTGTCTATCAAGCGTTGATATTTATGCCAGTTGTTTTAGTCGGAAGTTTCTTAGGCATTCGCTCACAAGATAAAGTCAACGAACTGACGTTTCAAAGAGTGATTGCGGTATTATTACTTGTCATGGGTATAAACGGAATCTTTAATATTTTTTAAAAAAGTGCGGGAAGTTTCCCCGCACTTTTTTTTACCATGACGCAATTGAACCATCGGTGCGCATGTCTGTTGCACCAATG
The DNA here is from genome assembly GCA_007117885.1 of Candidatus Izemoplasma sp. Classification (GTDB taxonomy): domain Bacteria; phylum Bacillota_I; class Bacilli_A; order Izemoplasmatales; family Izemoplasmataceae; genus CSBR16-104. The sequence goes on along the minus strand of SKFS01000046.1, from coordinate 9,820 downwards.
AGTGTGCCGTTTTCTTTGTTGCGGACAATAATTTGTCCGCGTCCAAAACTACCCACATTTTTTGAAACAACGATACTATGGCCTCGTTTAGTTAGGGCATTTTGGATTGAGCGACTGAAGTGTGACTCGACATGAATCGTGTTCTTTTCAATCCACTGCCAACGTGGCGCATCAAGTGCCGCTTGGGGGTTTAGCTGATGATCAATCATGTTCGAAATGACTTGAAGGTGACCTTGAGGTTGCATCATCCCACCCATGACACCAAACGCTGCGAGCGCTTCACTATCTTTCGTTAAGAAACCTGGAATAATCGTATGATACGGTCGCTTATTGGGTTCCAATCGATTTGGATGGCTGTCATCAAAGCGGAAGTTATGGCCTCGGTTTTGCAATGCAATCCCTGTATTTGGAACAACAAGGCCAGAACCAAATCCCATGTAGTTGCTTTGGATAAAAGAAACCATATTGCCATCTTTATCAGCGGTGGCTAAGTAGACAGTGCCATGTTTTGCTGGTGATTCATCTCCGTAGGTTTGAGCAAATTCATTGATTTTGGAAGCGTTTTTTTGACTTTTTAAGGGATGAAGAATTTCCTTTATGTTTGTGGTCATGGCCTCGCGGTCTGCGATAATTTGAAGCCCCGTTTGAAAGGCGATTTTTAAAGCCTCGATTTTCGTGTGGTAACTCACGGTATCCTGTGTTTGCTTAAAGGTAAAATGTGTTAAGGTGTTGAGCGCATCTAAGGCGATTAACCCTTGACCATTTGGCGGCAACTCCCAAACATCATAACCACGGTAGTTAATCGAAATAGGCTGAACCCATTCTACCGTGTGTTCTTTAAGATCACTCTCACTCATATAACCGCCATATTGTTTTGTGAAGGCGATGATTTTTTTGGCAATTTCGCCTCGGTAAAACGCATCACCCTCCGTTTCAGCAATCTGTCTTAGTGTGTTTGCATGCGCGGAGGATTTCCACAGCTCTCCTACTTTTGGCGCGCGCTGATTTGGGGCAAACGTATCAAACCACGGTTGATACTGAGGATCAGTTAGATGTCTCTCATAGAACTTAAAAGCGTTTTGCCAAGCGTTTGCTAAAGTCGGTGTGAGGGGGAATCCTTCTCTTGCATACGTTATCGCGGGTTCTAATAGCGTTTTAAAGGGGAGTTTACCGTGTGCTTTTGATAAAGCGACCCAACCCGATACGCAGCCTGGGACCGTGACCGCTTCAAAACCAAAACGTGGGATGCCTGTAAAGCCCTTATCCCGTAAAACCTTCATCGATAGGTTTTTAGGTGAGCGCCCAGAGGCATTGAGTCCATACAGTTGTTTGTCTTTATAGACGAGGGCAAAGGCATCTCCACCGATGCCGTTAGACGTTGGCTCAACGACAGTTAAACACGCAGCTGTAGCGATCGCTGCATCAATGGCGTTGCCGCCTTTTTTTAGCATATCGAGCCCAGCTTGTGCAGCGAGTGGTTGTGACGTCGCGACCATGCCGTTTTGAGCATAAACAAGATTGCGTTGTGAAGGATAAGGATACGCATAGGGATTAAATTTAAACATTAGGACGTCCTTTCTAAGCGAAAGCTTAGGATGTATTGGTAGTCTTTAAAAACAATAGTATCTTTTATGTGCACTCGGGTATAGGGAATTGAGGATGCCATCAATCCAGTCTCAAAATGCTGAATCGCAATGCCGAGATCAAGCGCTTGAATGTCATAGGATAACATAGAAGCATAGTTTGACGTTCGATTTAAGAAGAAGTGAACAGCGTGATGATCTAAGGTAACAATCCAAGGTTGTTTATTGGAAGCTGAGGGAGCGAGTTGCACGAGTTCAAGAAGGTGAGCAAGAGGATGGCTCTTACTGATCGGTTCTTCGGTATTTTGGTCAAAGAAGAGCGTCTCGAAAGGTTTTCGTTGATTGGCTTTGATTTTTTTGCGAATGAGCTTTTCTCTTAACGTTTGTTTTTCTTCGATATATCCGATGGGTGATATCGCTGGAATAAACTCCCCTTCACTAAGCAAATGGTCGAACTGTTTTCGCTTGAAAGTACCGCCAAGCCAAACGGTACCAATGTTTAGATTGGTTAGAGCTAAGATAATTGATTCAAATAAATAGCCAAAATCAATTAATGCTTCAAAAGAGTTGACAGTTTTACCGCCGATAAACCCTTGAGGGTTTTTGACAAAACCGTAAGTACCGACTTTCGTTTTTTGATCTTGAGGGGTAAACGAGTCCTCAAGAATAAAAAACTTGACGGCAGTGTTAAAGGGACCGTGTTTAGCTTCGGTGTTTTTTAAAAGTTCGATGATTTTCTTTACATCGCTCTTTTTCAGCGGGGTTTTCTTGAATGTTCGTATTGAACGGCGTTCATAGATGGCTTCTAACATAATTTAACCTCCTCTCTTTTTAGTATACATGAATCTCTTTTTAATGTCTAAATAAGCATGGATTAATTGTTCGAGCAAGGATGAAGTAGAACACTTAACATCTTATTTTGATATGCTATAATGGGGTTTGGAAAGTGTGAGATGCATGAATAAGCAAAACAGTAAAATGCTCGGCCATATGGAAGTACGTAAATTATTGATTAAATTAGCCATCCCCGCAACAGCGGCGATGATTATTAATGCACTGTACAATTTAATCGATACTTTTTTTGTTGCTTGGGGATCTGGAACGCTTGCGATTGGTGCTTTATCGATTGCATATCCAATTCAAATGATTGTTTTGGCGATTGGCTTAATGATTGGTATTGGCAGTTCATCTGTGTTTTCACGAGCTTTCGGTCGTAAAGATGTGTCTGCGATGCGTCGTGCCGTTAACACTGCGATTATGATGAATGTTGTTTTGACTGTTTCAATTAGTGTAATCTCACTCATCTTCATCGATGATTTATTACGGTTATTTGGGGCAACCGCTAGTAATATTGATTTTGCGAGAGATTACCTCGCGATTATTTTAATTGCTTTAGTGCCGTTTTCTTTATCGATTATGTTCAATAATTTGACACGCGCTGAAGGCAGACCAAAAATCGCGATGTGGTCGTTAATTATTGGTGCGGTCATTAACATTATACTTGATCCACTTTTTATTTTTGATTTTGGTTTAGGGATGGGAGTGAGTGGAGCCGCCTTAGCTACAGCCATCGGTAAGACGGCATCGTTTGTATATGTTTTTTATCAAGCATTGAGACCCGAATCATCGTTGATGATTAATCTTCGACAAATTTACCGCATTGACATTAAAATGGTCGGTGAGATTATTGCGATTGGTGCGCCTTCATTTACACGGACCGCCATGGGTGGGGTCTTAATTATTATTGTGAATAATTTAATCAATCGATTCGCTGTGGGGGATCCCGCGATTTACATTTCAATTTATGGTGTTATCAATCGTTTAATACGTTTTAGTTTAATGCCTGGTTTCGGTTTAGTTCAAGGGATGATTCCGATTGTAGGGTTTAATTTTGGCGCGCAATTTTATGAACGACTGCATGAGGTTATAAAGTACACATCACGATTATTGTTTAAGTATTTTACCGCGGTTTTTCTTGTAGTGATTGTGTTTGCAGAGTATTTGTTTATGTTGTTTAGTCCCAATGGGGATAGTTATTTCATCACTCAAGGTGCAAATGCTTTTAGAATTGTCGCTTTAGGCTTTAGCTTTGTTACCTATCAGGTGATCCTATCGAGTTCTTACCAAGCGATGGGTTATCCAGTGCGCGCATTTATCGTTGCGCTATCAAGACGATTTATTGTTTTTATTCCTTTTGCGTTTTTATTGACACACTTTTTTGGTGTCAATGGGATATGGTGGACGTTTTTTGTGGCTGATTTTGTGACGGGGAGTTTATCATTTATCGCGTATCGCTATGAAATGAAAGATTTACGATTGAAGTTTGAGGGGCGGTAGCGTATTGAATTAAGACCATGCATTTTCATGGCATTTGATTAAATAATTCGGAACATTTTTTAGAATATTCGGGCTTTAATGGTAAACTAGTAAAAAAGAGGAGGTTGTTTCAATGCAATGGATTATTGTGGGATTATTGGTAATTGTTTATCTGTTTCAGCTTTTATTAGGCGTTTTAAACCATCAACGGCAACATCTACCCTTACCAGAAAATGTTAAAGATATTTACGATACAGAAGCGTATCGTAAATGGCGTCTTTATCAAGGCGAACAGTTTCGATATCAAATTACGATTCATTCCTTTCGTTTGATTTTGATTATTGCTTTTTTACTCTTTGGTGTATTTGCCTTCTTTCAAACACTAAGTGAGTCGTGGGCGAACGGTGTGATTGTGCAAACACTTATTTTTTTAGGACTGTACCAATTGATTGTTTTCGTTTTATCGATTCCATTTAAGTACTATTTTCAATTTGTGATTGAGGAACGTTATGGGTTTAATAAAACGACGATACGTACATTTGTTTCAGATACCATTAAAGCTTTGATTCTGACGATTGTTCTCGGCGGTGGGATTATTGCATTACTCAATTGGATATATCTTTTATTTGAGACAAGACTGGTTGGTTTTATCGCGGTTTCTTGGGTTGTTCTCATGGTGATTATCTTGATTTTTGCTTATTTAAGCACCCGTGTGTTTGTGAAAATCTTTAATAAACTTGAACCGATAGAAGAAGGACCTTTAAAGGTGAAGATTGAAGCGTTAGCGGAAGAAGTCGGTTATAAAATTCGTGGGATATACGTTATGGATGCCTCCAAACGTTCCACTAAACTCAATGCTTTCTTCTCCGGTTTTGGGAAGAATAAAGAAGTGGTATTGTTTGACACTCTCGTTGAGAAGTTAAGCGAGGAAGAGGTTTTATCTGTGTTAGCTCATGAACTGGGGCACGCGGTCAATAAGGATGTTGTAAAATTGTTAATTCAGCAAGCGATTATGTTTGCGTTTTACGCGATTATTATTGCCTTAGTATTAAGCAGTGATGCGTTAGCGCAAGCTTTCGGATTAACGCAAGCGACGTTTGGTTTTAGTATCGTACTATTTATGATTTTGGTGTCACCTCTTGATATTTTATTCGGTATTCCCAGCAATATGATTAGTCGAAAGTTTGAGTATAAAGCGGATGCTTTTAGTGCGAAGTATGTTGATAAAAAGCATATGATTTCAGCGCTTAAAGTTTTAACCAATGAGAACTTTGCCGACTTAAATCCGCATCCATTGTATGTTTTAATGTATTATTCACATCCACCGATTGCTGATCGTATCACAGCATTGTCAAAACTTGCATCACTCTAAACAAACGTTAGTTCAGGAGAGAGGGATCATCTATGGCAAATGAAATTCGTGATTTATACGGAACGAGAAAAGAACAAGAACCTTGGTCAAAACCTCGAATGGTTATGGTATCAGTTATTGCTTTTTTTATAGGTTTTTTTGCGTTTCCATTGGGGTTGGCCATTGGATTCCATTATTACGAAGAACAAAGAAAACCAGCTATAGCAGCTTTTCTCGGTGTGTTTTTAGTATTTGGGGTTGTTATTTATTATACGATTGTCAACTGGTATGATATTATGTCTGCCCTCGGCAGGGATTTTTAAGAGTTGAGAGATAGTTTAAGAAGACACAATGGCTGTGTCTTCTTCTTATTTAGAGAATACTATCTGATTTTATAAATAAGCAAAAACGCTTACAGTTTTCCGAAAATTGTCATGAAAAATATGCTATAATTATGACAAACTTGGTTTTTTTATGATCTTTAGAAAGTGGTGATGGTATGTCAGAGACTCAAAAATCTTTACACGATGATGTTTTAACGATGAAGAACATGTTGATTTTAACGACGGCTTTAGTGATTTTACTGATTGCTGGGTTGGTACGTTTTGGCCCGTATGTTTTAGCAATTGCTGTGGTTGCTTTAGCTTCGAGTATTTTAGTTGAATGGGCTTTTGCAAAAATCCGTAAGAAAGATCTCGGAACATCTTGGATGGTGACACCGTTAATTTTCACGATGATGCTGCCGGTTACAGCGCCCCTTTGGATGGTGGCTGTAGGGAGTGCTTTCGGGACGTTTTTTGCAAAAGGGTTATTCGGGGGTCACGGGAAGAATATTTTTAACCCTGCGGCAGTGGGAATTATTTTTATTACGGTTTCGTTTATTCGTGAGATGACACAGAGTTGGTTTAACCCACGTGTTGCTGGTGGCTGGTTCGAACCAGGTAAAGACTATGGGATTGACGCAGTTAGTGCGGCGACACCCTTAAACCCCGGTGCAGGAAACTTAATGGATTATAGTCTTATCGATTTGCTAATGGGGAATATGCCAGGGGCAATTGGTGAGACATTTAGATTAGGAATTATCGTCTTAGGCATTGTTTTGATTTTACTTAAGATTATTGATTGGCGTATTCCTGTGTTTTATTTAGGAACTGTGTTTGTCTTTAACGGCATTGGCCATTTACTATCATCGGAAACCTTTATTGATCCTGTTCGTGCTTTACTCGTTGGTGGCGTTATGTTTGGGGCATTTTTTGTAGCGACTGAACCCGTGAGTGCACCATTTAGTCTGAAAGGTAAGATGATATACGGTATAGGTTTAGGGATTCTTACGGTACTCATTCGTACCTACGGTTCGTTTATGGAGGGGGTTGTTTTCGCAATTGTGATCATGAATGCAATTTCGCCACTCTTAGATTCATGGAAACGAACTAAAGCGCCTGAAAGTGAAAAAACTGAGGAGGTGGCAGCATGAATCAACACATTCAAATGATAGTATTCGTGCTTATATTGGGAGCGATTACTTCAGCACTTCTTGTTGGTGTTGATGCTTGGACGGAAGAACGGATTGCGCTTAATCAACAAGCGGAGTTACAGTCGGCAATTTTAGATGCTTATGAGATTGAGTATACCATCACTCAGATTGCGGCGGTTTTTGAAGAACATATCGAAATCATTGAAATCGAGGATAAAATCTTTTATTACCATCGTGATTCTGGGTCGTTAAGTTTTGTTATTGAAGGCAATGGAGTATGGGGACCGATTATCGGTGTGTTAACCTTAGAAAGTGATCTTGTGACCATCAAAAGAATCACCATCCTTCAAGAAGAAGAAACACCTGGACTCGGTGGGGTTATCTCTGAACGATGGTATTTAGATAAATATGTTGGACGGGAAATGGATCCTGCACTCATCATTAGTCGTAGTCCAAACTTAGCCAATCCTAATGAAGTGGACGCGATTGCAGGTGGAACACGCACTTCTGAGCGTTTTGAGATTATGATTAATGAAGGATTTCAATCTTACATAGCGGTTTGGCATGCTGCGAATGGAGGTCAGTAATCGATGAAGCTTATCCGATTAAGATATAAAAAGTGGTTTAATATTTCTAAAGATGGTTTAACACAAAATAATCCGATTGCGATTGCTGTTTTAGGAATTTGTTCGGCGCTTGCAGTCACTAATCGTGTAGAAAACGCAATTGCTATGGGACTGGGTGTTACCTTCGTTGTTATTGCTAGTTCATTAACCGTGTCATTGATTCGCCGATTTATTCCTGCGCGAGTTCGGATGGTCACGTATATGGTTATTATTGCTTCGTTTGTCATTGTTGTACAGCTCTTTTTAGAAGCCTATTTTCCGATTATTGCTGCGGCTTTAGGTGCTTATGTAGGGTTGATTATTACTAACTGTATTGTTATGGGTCGAGCCGAAGCGTTTGCCGCGAAAAACCCGATGCGTTATACGTTTTTTGACGGCTTAGCAAATGGGCTAGGGTATACGTATGTTTTAGTGCTCGTGGCCTTAGTTAGAGAAATTTTGGCGTTTGGAACTATCCTGAACTATCAAGTCATGCCTGATGGATTTGTTAATTGGACAGTTATGGCGATGGCACCAGGCGGGTTTTTTGTACTTGCGATATTCATTTGGATCATTCGTGAGTTAACGAATAATTATGAGTTACAGCAGTAAGGAAGGATGAGAAAATATGGCAGAATTATTTGAGTTATTTGTTGCATCAATAACAAGTCAAAATATCGCACTCTTATTTATTTTAGGGATGTGTCCCCTTATTGCTGTTTCAACAAGTGTTCGAAACGCAAAAGGGATGGGTGTCGCGGTTATTTTTGTCGTCACGATTACGGCGATTATCAACTATCCAATCTATGTATTATTACGAGCCACCGGTTCAACGAATATTCAGTTGCTCGTCTTTATCGCAACGATTGCAGCGACAGTTCAGTTTTTAGAAATGTTTTTAGATAAGTTTATTCCAAGGTTATACAATGCATTTGGGATATTTTTACCGCTGATTACAGTAAACTGTGCGGTGTTAGCCGTGTCTTTGTTCTTTGTCAATCGGACGTATAATTTTGTACAGACCACAACGTTTGCCTTCGGTTCAGGTATTGGTTGGGCTTTGGCGATTATCTTAGTGGCTGGTTTGCGTGAAAAAATGGCTAAAACAAGTGATGTACCGAAAGGCTTAGCAGGTAAAGGAATTGTCTTTATCATCTTAGGCATTCTATCGCTTGCGTTTATCGGATTTACAGGTTTAGCATCAGCATAAAGGAGGAATAGTATGGTGTTTTTAATCAATTGGATTGTACCGCTAATATTAATTGGTGTGCTATTAATCATTACACTAATTTTAATGCTAGCCGACCGTGTACTCGGTGGCGCGGGTGATAAAGTTATTACCATCAACAATGAAAAGCAAATCCCTGTTCAAGGTGAAGATACCGCGTTGAATATTTTAGCGAAAAATAAAATATTCATTCCTTCAGCCTGTGGGGGGAAAGCAACGTGTGGGTTTTGTAAGTTTAAAGTTTTGGAAGGCGATAAAAATGTGAAACCCACGGAGGAACCTTTCTTAAGCGAACAAGAAAAGAAAGACGGCGTTCGTCTATCTTGTCAAGTTAAAGTTAAACAAGATTTAAGTATTGAGATTCCCAAAGAGCTGTTGTATGCGAAAGAATATGTCACGAAAGTTGTTAAGATTGAAGATTTAACCTATGACATAAAGCTAGTAGAGTTAGAACTCATCAATCCAAAAACGATGGAGTTTAAACCCGGTCAATATGCTCAGCTAAAGGTTCCGGGAATTGATATTATTCGTGCGTATTCTATCGCATCGAATCCACGTAAGACAACAAACATTGAGTTTATCGTGCGCATGGTACCCAAAGGCCAAGCGACGACCTTTGTGCATAAGGCACTAGAATCAGGCGATAAAGTCATCGTGACGGGTCCCTATGGAAACTTCTATCTACAAGAAGATTCGGATAAAGAAATCATTTGTATTGCCGGGGGTTCTGGGAAAGCACCGATTCGTTCTATTCTCAGTTACTTAAAAGATCAAGGAATGCCCAGAAAAGTACGCTATTTCTTCGGGGCACGGTCAGTGAAAGATTTGTATTATACCGAAGAGTTTAGAGCGCTTGAAAAAGAATTTAAGAATTTTGAGTATATACCGGCATTATCGCATCCTGATGAAGAAGATAATTGGCAAGGTGAAACCGGGCTTATTACCGATGTTTTAGACCGTATGGTCGGCGATATGAGTGATAAAGAAGCGTACTTATGTGGTTCTCCTGGAATGATTGAAGCGTGTTTAAAAGTATTGCGCAAACACGATTTAAAAGAAGACAATATTTTCTACGACAAGTTTAGTTAAGAAAAACTACGCATTTGCGTGGTTTTTCTTTTAGGCTTGTTTATAATGAAACTAGAGGGTGCGCCAGTTCGGTTGCACATATATAGTTGGTGGGAATCCAACCTAGTAAGATTGAGCCAATCGCTAGTAGTTAGCCTTGGAGCCAAAGCCGTGAGGTGAGGTTTAAGCGTAGGT
>SKFS01000151.1 GCA_007117885.1 Candidatus Izemoplasma sp. | reverse complement strand
TTCAGCTCTTAGAACGTTAGGACTGTTTTCGTTGAAGCCAATTAACGCAAAACTGAAGACTGTGACTAAAAGAATCATCCATAATTTTTTAAACATGCTAGACCTCCAAAATTATTCCACGGTGTTATCGTAATTTTTTGTAATGGTATTGCGCAGCAATCCAATACTGATTTCTAAAATAAAACTATCTTCAAGTTCCCAACGTGAGGCATCAAACGATTGTGTAGCAGATTCAATTGAAATAGACTCTGATCCCTGCGTGAGTTTTAAGGTGCCTCCCACTGCTTGAACCAAGTTAAACCATTCGCTTGGAATTGTCACAAGCCATACATCTGAGCTTGGATCCAGTGTCATTTCAAAACTCAATACAGTGTAATCCGGAGGGGTCTCTGTTTGATTAACGCCGTTGATTTGACGTACCTGATTGCTTGAGATAAAGATATCTTGAGCACTGAACTCGCCCCCGAGTATTGTGACCGCTCTTTCATAAACAGAGCCAAGTCGAGCGCGTGACAATAGAGTGGTGTAGGTGTAGATGCGGTTCATAGAAACCAAACTTCCAGAAGAAACACTGATTCTTCCTACCACACCCCCGGTATCCGTAAAGTTGTCTATTTCACCTAGTGTAACGATGTCTTCCATAGCGACCATCGCGACGTTAGGCTCAATCAAGCCCGCGAAACCACCGGCAATGTTGGTTCCAATCACAGACCCGATTAATCGGATATCAACATTCGTCACAATTTTTTTCAGCGTCCCCTGATCAATGCGTCCAACCGCACCGCCTGCGTAAACAAATTGATTGCCCAACCGTTGGGTAGAAAGGGTGCCTTCGACGTGAGCGTTCTCAAGCGTACCGCTAAAACGTCCTGCGATTCCACCACTGTGGTTTAAACCTGTGGCTTTCGCCGTCAGGGTTACATCGCCGGTTATGTTTTTGAGTGTGCCTTGGTTGATGCCCACTAAGCCACCGGCATTGACAGCGCCGAAGGAATCCACATATACAGTGCCTGACACTGTGACATTTTCAACTGTACCGAAGTTCTCGGCGACGAGCAGACCGGCATTGACAGAAGCGACGGTATCCGAGGTAATCGATATGTTTTCTAATCGAAGATTTTTTATCGTTCCTTCATTACGGGCAAACAGACCGAGTCGTACTGTTTGTGTGTCTGAATTATCAGTGTAGTTAAGGTTTTTAAGTGTGTATCCTGCTCCATCAAGTGTCCCATTAAACACAAAGGCTTGATAGTTCTGGATAGATGCAAAATCTAAGTCGTTTGCTACTACAAAATGAGCATTGGGAGCTTCGTACATGAAAATAAATTCTAGTGGGGTTTCAATGATGTAAGGTAACGCTTGCGTCCCTTGACCATCCCACCGTTGTGTGGTCACGTCTTGGGTGATAATTATGTCTTCTGTAACACCCTCAAGAGTGTAACGATACGTCACGGTAAGCGTGTAGGTTGTTTTAGGCAGTAACCCAGAAACGGAACGTGCAGTTAAATCACTGAATGAGCTCACAGGAATAACCCCACGTGTGAGCGTCACGGCATGAAGTTCGCCGATCCTATCAGGATCGGTAATATCCAAGCCAAAGGTCAAGCTATTTTTACCCACTGTATTTTCAGTGAAACGGAGTTGTGGAATCTTTTGAGATAGTGTATTGAATGAGAACGTTTGTTCGATAAACTGCTCTCCTTGACCGTCATTTAAGTTGTACGTGTAGGTTACTTTAAAAACATAATTTCGATCGGGCGTCAATCCGCTGATAACGCGTTCAGTAAGCGATTGTGCTTCGACCACTACGTCACCTTCAAAGAAAATCTCGATTTGACTGAGCGCTCCGACTGCATCGGCATCGTCAACATCAACAGTAAAAGCAACCGAAGTCGTCGTAATGTCCACCGGGGCAATCGTTACAATCGGTACAGATTTAGCTAAAGTCACAGCTACAGCCGACTTTGAAATGGATTGAGTCCCTTTTCCGTCATTTAAATCAAAGCGATAAAGAGCGATAATTTCGTAACTTGTATTGGATTGAAGCTGTTCGAACATTCTTGAGGATAAGTCAGTTTTTTCTTGAACGAGCACACCATCAAGACGAAGTTCGATGGCACTTAACGTACCCACAAAGTCAACATCGAAAATACTTACTTCAAATGTAAGTTGGTTTTGCGTTGATGTAGCCACTTCAAGATTTAAACTCGGGTTTGTTTTAGCGAGTGTTGTGAAGCTTTGAACAATGTTTGCTGTTTGTAAACCTTCCCCATCTTTTAGATCATACGTAACAATGAAAGCTAACTGATACTCTGTGTTGGATTGCAAACCAGTAAAGGTGGCCTCTTGCTGATTCTCCTGTTGTTCTAATGTGACATTTCCTTTTCTGAGTTCAATGCGTTGACTGATAATGAGTTGATTGACATCGATAGCCGAAAACGTCACAGTAATTTCTTCTTGTGAGATAAAGTTATCACTCAAAGAAAGCGTTGGCCGTTCAAGTGAAGGTGTATTGATATCCTGTGTATAGATGATTTCTTGAAGCCCTAAACCATCTTGCTTATCGTAGTTTAAAATCAAGATTAACTCGTAATTTGAATTTGAAAATAGATTTTCAACAAGCAAAATTTGATCGGTAAACTTTAAGGTTGAGTTTTCTTGTCTTAATTCCCATTGCCAAGAAACCAAAACATTATCTTTGTCTTCAAGCAACGGTTCAAATGATAAAGCAGTAGGGCTGACAAGAAGATTTTGAAGACTTATTGAGGGGGATGCTTTCTCTAAAGTTCTCAGTCTTTTTTCAACAACATAATTTTGCGGTCCCTCGCCATCTTGCAAGTCGTAAGTTGCGCGCAACTCGACGAAATACTCTGTGTTCGACGCCAGACCTGCGAACGTGACATGATTAAGATTACTGTACTCCTCTAACTGGTTATTTTCGAAGATTAAAACTATGCTAAAATGCATTAAAATTTCATCTGGATCCGTATGGTTAATCTTGATTTCAACCGTGTCAAAATCAATATTTGAGGCTAAAATGCTTGATCGCGGTCTTTGAAGATTCGTTGTTCTGATAGACTCAGAAACTATATTGGCAACAAGTCCATTACCATCGTTTAAATCGTAGGATATAGTCAATACAAGCTGATAATCTTTATTCGGTTTCAAGGAAGAAAACTCATAGTCAAATAGATCTTCTACTGTTTCAACGATGTTATCCCCATCCAATAAAACCGTTTCAACTGAATATTCAATACCCTCTGGATTGGAGATAATCGCGGAAAATACAATCGAATCCTCTGTGGTTTGAATCGAATCTATAGAGACGGTAGGTGCCGAATAAGTTAGAGTACTAAACTCTTTTTCAAATGTAATCGTACTAAATGATTCCCGATCGGATTGCACAAGAATCGTAAACGCGACACGATACGTTGTATTACTTAAAAGGTTATCTAACATGAAACTCAGATTTTCTTGAGAGATGTTTTGAACTTTGTCTTCACCTTGGAAAAGTTCAATGGTAATTTCACGTATGACTGAATCAAGGTCGGTAAATATCGTGCTAACATGAGCATAACCGTAGCTAATATTCTCAACATCTATTCTGACATTAGGTCTTCTAAAGGTTGGCACTGGCACAACTTCAACAACACGAACTAAGGAAGCCACCTCAAAAACAGGGTGTTCCAAACGATAAGTAATGCGGTATGTTCCCAGCGTCGTCGTATCAACGGAACCTAAAATATTAATGACCCACGCTTCATCTAGGAGTGACACAACCTCAGCACCTAACTCATCATAAGTGGTTCCTAGTTCAAGTGTTATTTCTGCTTCGCCTATTAAACGCAAAATAGGTTTAGTATCATCTAAGACAATAACTAAACGCTCCACTATATTCGATCGATTGCCTGCTCGATCACGGGTTTGATAAGTAATGCGGTATTCACCCGGAACATTGATATTTACAGAACCCATGACTTCTATTTCGAGCGAGTCATCAAGGTTATCTGTTGCGATAACACCAGGGTCAATAAACGGTGTTCCTGGTAACAGTTCAATAACCTCTTCACCATTTAAGATAACGACTGGTGCAATTGTATCATTGGCAATAGCCATTTTTTCTGCCATGATATTGGGTACATCTTCGGCGAGATATTCCCTCAAAATATCCATCGGGGAAGCTTCGATTAAGTCTTCGAGGGTTGCGTTAATGTCCGTGTGTTCTAATAGCATATCAATGAGATAGCGTTGAGTAACTGAGATCGATTCTTTAGAGTAATAATCATTTACATCGACATTCAATCGTTTAACAACAAAATCTAAATTATTACTTATTGGCAATTCATTAATAATCTCAGTTACCGTATTCATGACACGGCTACTACCACTGATCCCAACTAAAACCGTATCCGCTCGATCAAAGAAACCGAGTGCATAATCAACCGAAAACTCAATGGCTTCTTCGAGTGTGAAAAAAGTGTCATCGAGGTCGAGGCGTTGTTTAAGTTCCAAATCATAAATCGCAAAAGGTATGAGGTCACGATTCATAAATATCAACGTTGTTGGATTAACATCCAGGGTAAGTATCACATCAGCCCTTTGAACGTTTTCTATAAAGGTAAAGTCTTCTACAATCACCGTGCGAGTGAGTGTTGTGGTTTGATTGAAATCATCAGTCACACTGTAGCGGATAGTGTAAACCCCTGGAGTGAAAACATCTAAATTATCCTCTCGAGTCACGGTTAAATCTCTAAATGCGTAGTCATAAGCAGTAAAACCCGGTTCAATAAACTCGCTCCCTACTTTTAAGGTAATAGTATTATCCCCAACAAGATTAAGGATGGGGGCGGGTTCATTTTCAGTATTAAACCAAGAGTCAAAATTGACAACAAAAAAAGTCAGAGTCCCCAGAAACGCAAGTATTGAAAAGACTTTCAAAAAGGAAAGTTTGCGCGGTGTGTAGGGAACACCCTGACTTTTTATTTGTTTTTTGATATCGAAGATACGGGAAAGGATGGAATGATAGTTTTGTTTAGAATCTAATGTTCCTTTAACCCACTTAATCCCATCAAAAGCTTCTTTGAATAGTAAGGTGTGAGGAGCATCGTCAACCTTAAACTCTAGAAATGGTTTCTTCAGTTTCAAGGCATGCTGTATTTCCCTTTGAACGTCTTGGCTCAGCATAGCTTGTTGAGAGGAAACAACTAAGAATATCGAACATTTTTCAATGGCTTCATATAAATTATGCCAATAGTTTTCATTATCGTCCGGGCGCAAATTTCTTGATGCAATAAAGCATTTGTGACCGTCTGCTTCGATTGCCTTTACCATCAAATCTGCAATCGATTGTTGTTCAGACGAGTAACATATAAAAACATCGCGCTTTACAATGGTGTATTGCTGTTCGATATTGATGCGCTCTTGATGACTGGCGATGAATCGTTGTAAGAGATCTGGTCGATATTTTTCGACAAAAGACTGAACTTTGGAATGATCTCGAACTGAGGAATGATCAATCAAATGAGATGTGACTTTTTCTAAGTCTTCGGGCGTGTGCTCAGGAGGATTCTTTAAAAATTGATTAAACTCTTTTGGTTGAGTCAATTTAAGTGTGGCATAAGAATAAAAATAATTACTTTCAAAATCATCAGGAATAATATCTTTAATGGTGGAACTCAAACGTAACATTTGCGGATAATTACTCGTTAAAACGGCTTCATTTAGATTTAACCTAAACTTAGCAATATCCTTTGTTTTATCGACTTCTACTAAAGCTAACTCAATGGCATTCTTTGCCAGAATAGTATTCTGACAATAATCACATTGGATGGTATGCTTGTGGGGTTCTACTTTTAAGTTAGCACCACAAGATGTGCATCGAGCTTCATGTATATCCATTGATAACCTCACATCATAAAAAAATATGCTTTATTATATCAAAAAATTGTCTAAACTGACAATTTTTTATATCAAAAAAGTGAATAATATTATAAAAATATTTCTTTATAATTCGATAGAATTGATTACTTTTTTCTTTTTTGATAATCTTGATCGATACTCTTCTTCCATTCTTTTTTTAGGTCACTTGTTTTTCTGTAGGATTCAATAGCGTCGCTTAGGACACTGTAGTTTAAGAGCGTTCCTTCTGAATCAGCATGATAATTAGCTGTATGCGTTTCATCAATACCCATTTTGATGCCTACTTGCTCAGCGTTAATGTTAGCGCCTAGAAAGATAAACTCCCATTGTTCTTTTTCTTTTTTTAGATCAATGAGCTGTTTAATTTTTTCGTAACTAAATTCTGAACTTGCATTTTCGTATCCGTCTGTGGTGATAACAAACATCACTTTATCTGGTTTAGCTTCTGACTCAATCATCATATGAATGTTACTGATTTTCATTATGCTTCTTCCTATCGCATCAAGTAAAGCTGTAGTGCCGCGCACATAGTAATCCGCCTTAGACAATGGGTTCACAACTTCAATGGGTAAGCGGTCATGAATTGTCTCAAAATGATTGTCGAATAGGATGGTTGACAATAGTGCTTTGCCTGAAGCTTTTTTCTGTTTTTCAATCAAGCTGTTATATCCACCTATGGTATCGTCTTCTAATCCCGACATTGAACCACTTCGATCTAAAATAAACACCAATTCCGTTAATAATTCTTTTGACATAAAATCCCCCTTAAAGTTATATGGGATAATTTTAACGAAATCAGAAAAAAAAAGGTCGCCTTTGAGGCGACACTTTCATCTTTAAGATAATGTTTTATCAGTAAACTTAAATAAAACCATATTGATTTGCAATATATCGTAAATCTCTTCTTCGACATGATAACGAATGATCATATCAAACATTGAACTTTTAGATAGAGCATAACCTGCAAGGGCGATGAACTCTTCCAGCTCATCTATTGGAAGTTCTAAAGCAACAGCCAAGGAAATCGCAGTATTTTTGCTGGGTTGATACTCAACATTACTTCTGATTTTTGAAAAAAGGCGGCGATCCAAGTTTGCCTTACGATAAACTTGAGCGTCAGTTAAGCCCAGATAATCGATGTGTTTAAGTAGAACTTGACTGAATGTCTCAGCGAGGGTTCTTTTGATATTTATACCTGAAGATTGGTATAGGTTGCTTGA
>SKFS01000007.1 GCA_007117885.1 Candidatus Izemoplasma sp. | reverse complement strand
CGAGAAAATGTTAAGACGAACCCTTATTCAGTCTACTACATGATAAATCTAACTAAGACATTCATTGAAAAGGATACGTTAACACTTGAAGATGTCGAGAGTGAACTGCTCGATAAAGGTGAGTTTTTGAAGACGTGTGTGTTATACACCCTTTACACTAATGAGATTCTTAGTGCAAGCGAGCGAACGACACTCACACGTAGTGAAGGGAACACAATGTTTTATAAAGATGAAAATCGCAAGTATTAACCCTTGAAAAAACCCCAAGCTTTGATATAATAACGTTAACATCTGTGAAGCGGACACGTTTATTGCGACATTCTTTTGTAGAGACCAAGTGGCAGGTGAAAACTTGGAGGAAACGTGATAAATATCACCGTGGAGACGATAAGTTAAAAGCTTATCCGTAGTGCTGCGTTAAAGCAATCGAGCGCTAGCTTTTTAGCTAGAATTAAGGTGGTACCGCGGAATATTCGTCCTTTATTATAAAGGACTTTTTTTATTGAAGGAGGCTATTATGAAAGATTACAAAGAGACGTTACACATGCCAAAAACAGATTTTCCTATGCGAGGAAATCTTGGCCAAAATGAACCCCAACGCCATCAGGAATGGGAAGCGTTGGAGGTCTATCAAAAGCGCTTAGAAAAGAACGCTGAAAACCGCCAATTTGTTTTGCCAGATGGGCCACCCTATGCCAATGGTGACATTCATATTGGCCATGTTTTAAACAAAGTATTAAAAGATATTATTGTGCGCTATAAAAGTATGCAAGGGTTTTACACACGTTATGTTCCTGGTTGGGATACACATGGATTACCGATTGAATCAGCCTTAACAACTAAAGAAAATGTTGACCGTAAAAAAATGTCGTTAATCGAGTTTCGTGAGCGTTGTGAAAACTATGCGTTAAAGCAGATTGACCGTCAACGTGAACAGTTTAAGCGTCTCGGTATTCTTGGTGAATGGGATCAACCTTATGTTACGATGGATAAACAATACGAGTCTTCTCAACTAAAAGTTTTCGCCGCCATGGTTGAAAAAGGGTTGATTTTTAAAGGGCTTAAACCGGTTTTTTGGTCACCCTCAAGCGAAACCGCTTTAGCTGAAGCTGAAATTGAGTACCATGAGAAAAAATCCCCTTCAATTTACGTGGCACTTGATGCCATTGATACAAAGCAATTTGAAGGCCCTTTTCAGTTTCTTATTTGGACGACAACACCATGGACCATCCCTGCCAACTTAGCAGTGGCAGTAAGTGAGTTTTTAGAGTACGTCTTTGTCCGCGTTGACACGAAGGTTTATGTGTTAGCGAAAGAACTATTGCCGGCACTCAAATCAACACTGAACTGGCAGAATCCTGAAGTTCTTCATACTGTGCTCGGGAGTGAACTGCTCGGCTTAACATACAAACACCCACTTTATGAGCGTGTAAGCCCAATTGTTTCAGGTCATCATGTAACGACTGAATCAGGGACGGGTCTTGTTCATATCGCCCCTGGCCATGGTGAGGATGATTTTCTCATTGGTCAAAACGAAGGATTAGATACTTTGTGTCCTGTGGATGAACGCGGCTATATGACAAAAGCGTCTATCCATTATGAGGGATTGTTCATCGATGATTGCTCTAAAGCGGTTGTTAAAGACCTTGAAAACTTAGGACACTTGCTTAAAATGAGTTGGGTAAATCACAGTTATCCTCACGATTGGCGTACGAAACAACCGGTTATCTTTAGAGCGACCGATCAATGGTTTGCCTCCATCGAATCTTTAAAAGATGCGATGCTTGATGCTATTAAACAGATTCATTGGATTCCAAAATGGGGCGAGCTACGAATGGAAAACATGATTAAAGACCGTAAAGCTTGGTGCATTTCCCGCCAACGTGCTTGGGGCGTTCCAATTCCGGTTTTTTACCATGAAGACAATACACCCATTCTTGACGCCGACGTGATTCGTCATGTGGCTGAACTCTTTGCGCAACATGGCTCTAATGTTTGGTTTAAGTGGGAAGCAAACGACTTACTTCCTAAAGGCTTTGAAGATCCAACACGGAGTCCAAACCGTGCATTCCGTAAAGAAACTGACATTTTAGATGTTTGGTTTGATTCAGGGACTGCACACCATGGGGGGATGCTTGATTATGGCCTTGATTACCCTGCCGATCTTTACTTAGAAGGATCCGATCAATACCGCGGTTGGTTTAACTCAAGCCTTTCAACGGGTATTGCCGCAAAAGGAGAGTCGCCGTATAAAAGTTGTTTAACGCACGGCTTTGTCCTTGATGGTGAAGGTCGAAAAATGAGTAAATCGCTTGGCAATGTTGTCGATCCAATTAAAGTTATGAGCCAACTTGGCGCAGACATTCTACGTCTTTGGGTATCCAGTGTTGACTATCAAAGCGATGTTCGCATTAGTGATAAAATGATTCGCCAAGTCAGTGAAACTTACCGGAAAATTCGTAATACCTTACGGTTCTCTTTAGGGACACTCCACGGGTTTAACCCAAAAACCGATAGCGTTTCCTTTGAGGCCATGCCAGAACTTGATCAGTATATGTTAATGCGCTTAGATGGTTTAATCGAAAAAGTACTGCACGATTACGAAACGTATGCTTTTGACGATGTTTCACGACGTATCATGAACTATGTGACGCATGAAATGAGTGCGTTCTATCTTGATTATGCGAAAGACATTATTTATATCGAACACAAAGAAGATGGTAAGCGTTTAAGTACCCAAACGGTCATCTACCATCATTTGTTGGCTCTATTAAAGCTTTTAACGCCACTTATCCCTCATACGACAGAAGAAGCATATCAGTACTTACCGTATCAATCAGAAGAAAGCGTATATTTAGAAAACATGCCTCAACCATCGGTGCCAAAAGATCAAGCGCTCATCGCGCGCTACGATCGTTTAATGGAACTGCGTGAACATGTTTTAAAAGCATTAGAAGAAGCCCGCAATGAAAAAGTTATTGGTAAGAGTTTAGAAGCCCACGTGATTCTTTATCCCAATGAAGCAACTGAGGAATTTCTATCCTCGTTTACCGAGCTGCATAAGCCGTTTATTGTAAGCAAGGTCAGCGTTTCCAAAGGAACAGGAAAATACACGTTTAAGGATTTATCCATCGATGTTTTAAAGGCCGAGGGAGACGTCTGTGCCCGTTGCTGGCATGTTACAACCATTAATGACGAAGAACTTTGTACCCGCTGTGAAAGCGTTCTAAGCAAACAATAAGGAAAAACTATGACAAAAACGACCTTCTCAGTCCGTCACACAACCTTGTATTTTTTAGGGTGTTTGACCATTGCGTTAGCCCTTAACTTTGTCATTCGAAGTCATCTTGGCACGAGCTCGTGGGATACTTTGCATGTTGCCATTGCTTTAACGACACCATTAACGATTGGAATGGCTACGATTGTTGTGGCAGGAACATCAATGCTAATCGTAGTTATAATGAACCGTTCGCTTAAGTTTTTAGCGATGGCGATTCCGATTGCGCTTGTAGGGTTTCTCATTGATTTTTTTAACGAGATAGTTTTTCTTGGCTTTCACCCTGAAGCACTGGTTATCCGTGGGATTTTGTTTGTCCTAGCCTTACTGATGCTGCCGCTTGGAGGGGCGTTCTTAGTTTTATCGACGTACCCTGCGGGTGTCTTTGAGGAGCTAATGTTTTCTTTAATGCGGTTTTTCAAAACAAATCGATTAATCTATGTTAGAATAGCTTTAGATAGCTTTGCCTTAGGTGTAGCGTTATTTTTAACGCTTACTTTCGACCGTTCAATCGGAAGCTTACAGTGGGGAACGATTTTATTCATTCTAGCTGTAGGGCCTTTGTTAAACCGTTACTTATTATTTTTTAGGAGGTTTTTATGAAACTAAACAAGTATATTGACCACACGTATTTAAAAGCGTTTGGGACGAAAGAGGAAATTGATCAACTACTCGATGAAGCGATCAATTATGATTTTAAAAGTGTCTGTGTCAACCCGACATGGGTCGAGTATGCTGCGGAAAGTCTTAAAAAATCCGATGTATTAGTCTGTACTGTTATCGGCTTTCCACTCGGTGCTTCAACGACGCGGACTAAAGCTTTTGAAACCGAAGATGCGATCAAAAATGGTGCCGATGAAATCGACATGGTCCTCAATGTAGGTTGGGTAAAATCAGGCCAGTATGGACGTATTACCGAAGAGGTCCAAGCGATTAAAGATGTCTGTGGCAAACGAACTTTGAAAGTCATATTAGAAACGTGCTACCTCACCGATGAAGAAATTAAAGAAGCAAGCCGCGCAAGTTTTCATGGCGGTGCCGATTTCGTTAAAACAAGCACAGGATTTGGCACGGGTGGTGCGACGTTATCCGCCGTTAAAATTATGGCTTCAGAGGCTGAAGGTCGCGGCGTTAAAGCAAGTGGTGGCGTAAAAACTAAAGAAGATGTCTTTACTATGATTGAAGCTGGAGCCACCCGAATTGGCACAAGCAGTGGTGTCGAATTAATGACCGATAAAACCTCAGAAAGTGACTATTAAAAGGAGGCTATTATGAGTATTCCAACCCCACATATTGAAGCAAAAAAAGATGAAATTGCACCATTAGTATTAATGCCAGGTGATCCCCTTCGTGCGAAAATGATCGCGGATACGTTTTTAGATGACGTCATTCAGTTCAATACTGTGCGTAATATGTTTGGTTACACCGGGTCTTACAAAGGTAAGCGCGTTAGTGTTATGGGCAGCGGTATGGGAATGCCGAGTATCGGTATTTACTCCTTTGAGTTATTTGCCTTTTATGGTGTGGAAAAAATCGTGCGGATTGGTTCATGCGGTGCCTACACTAAAGACTTAAAGCTCTACGATGTTTTATTGGCAGAACGCGCATACAGCGAGTCAAGTTACGCGAAGACGCAATCGGGTTCATACGACAGCATTTATACCTATCCTTCGATTGAACTCAATCGTGCCATCGAAGAAAATGCGAAGCAATTAGCCATTCCCATCACTAAAGGAACGATTCATTCAAGCGATGTCTTCTATCGTGAGAACTTTGAGGACTATCAAACTATTTTTGCTGATCATCAAGCGATTGCGGTTGAAATGGAAGCTTTTGCTTTATTTCATAATGCTGCGATGACAGGAAAACAAGCGGCGTGCTTACTCACCGTTTCTGATTCATTAGTGACAAAAGAAGCAACAACGTCTGAAGAACGTCAAACGGCGTTTACAAAAATGATGGAAATCGCCTTATCACTGGCGTAAAAAACAAGTGCTTCGGCACTTTTTTTTGGAGGACACCATGGAATTAAAAACGATAAAGCACGACAATACAACGTATCAATACATTCACTCTAAGCAATTTAAAACCCGTGTCTTAACGATACGTTTTTTAAGTGACTTAAACCAGGTTAATGTCACTGCACGTCATCTAATGGTGTCAATGCTTAAAGCTAAAAACCAGCAAACAAAAACGCGTAAAGCCCAATCAAAATACTTAGAATCGCTTTACGATACCATGCTTTACACCCAGGCATCTAAGCTTGGAACCCAGCATGTTTTACAACTCAGTTTTGTATTTATAAACGATGTTTACACGCTCGAAAAAACATTGCTTGACGAGGTTTTATCGTTTGCTAAAACAACGATTTATGCGCCACTTTTTGATGCGCAAAGCTTAGCTGAAGAAAAGCAATTCTTAAAGGATTATTTTAAAGCAGAGTACACAAATAAAACACGATTCGCACACAAACAATACATCAAACATCTCTATCAGGATTACCCGTATAATAAACATGCGCTGGGTGAAGAAGATGCGATTGACGGTATCACATTAGAAGACATTAATGAAGCGCACCAAGCGATGCTAAAGGAAAGTCGTGTTTTTGTAACATTTTTAAGTGATTTAGAAGACACTTCAAGTCATAAAAAAGTATCAGAGGTTTTGCGCTTACAAAGCATCAATCATAGCTTTAACCCACTTGCTAAGCATGATTTCAAACCTAAAGAAGCTATTTCTGAAATTTTAGAAGTGACTCAAGACCGCTTATTTATTGCCCTTAAGACAAACACATACATGAAAGATGAGCGGTATTTTACGGCACTCGTCTTTAATGCTTTGCTCGGTGAAGGCAGTGACTCTTTATTATTTAGAACCATTCGCGAAGACATGTCACTCGCGTATTATGTGCATTCTTCCTATTCACCCATGACAGGCATCATTACGATGACGAGCGGTATGAATCAAGAAAGCGTGTCACTAGGAAAAAAACAGATGCTTGAAATTGTGGCTGCGATCGGCAAGGGCGATTTTACCGATGAAGATTTGCACCTAGCCAAAACGTACTTAATTACCTTATTAAAACAGAGCTACGATCATCCTATGAGTTTATCGCTGAAAGCGTTACGCTATAGTTTATTTGGCGTGCCATTTCAGGAAAATCGATTGATGCAAAGCATTGAAAGTGTTACCAAAGAAGAACTCATTGATTTTGCCCAAGGGATACAAGTGATTTTTACGTATCAATTAGGAGGTTCCCATGAAAACCATTGAGTATCCAAGTTTTAATGAAAAACTGCATACGTTTTTAATTCAAGATCGCCTCCGTGTGATGCTTGTTGAGAAGCCTTTCTTTCATAAAACCTATGTTTCATTATCGACACCTTTAGGGGCTGTGAACACAAGCTATCTTAGTGAAGAAGGAAGTGCAGTGGGTGTTCCTAAGGGCATTGCCCATTTTTTAGAGCATAAAATATTCGAACAAGAAGGCCGTGATATTTCTCGAGAGTTTTCCTTGAAAGAAGCACAGATTAACGCCTACACTGAGTACAATCGAACAACCTATCTCTTTCATTCTACCAATTACTTAATCGAAAATATTCACCGGTTAGTCACCATGTTTTTTAACCCTAAGTTCACAGAAAAAGGGGTTGAAAAAGAAAAAAACATTATTCTTGAAGAACTCAGTATGCATCTCGATGATCCTTATTACCGGCAGTACCATACATTGCTTAATAACCTATATCACAACCATCCGATAAAAGATGATATTTTAGGTACTAAAGAAAGCATTTTATCGATGCATCGCAGCGACTTAAAAGCCATGCATGAAGCTTATTATCAACCCGAACAAAGTGTTTTAGTCATTATCGGTGACATTGATGCACAGTTTTTACACACGCAGTTAATGGCATTTGAGTTGCCGAACTCCAATCAGAAGAAACCGCTTAATACTATTTTAGATGAACCGTTTGAAGTGGTTAGACCTGAGACGGTTCTCAAAGAAGATGTGCTTTTACCTAGTTTATTAGTCGGCGTAAAACTAAGGCGAAAAGACTTTCAAACACCCCACGAGCGCATAAAAAACCATTTAGGATTTTCAATCTATATGGATTTACGCTTTGGTAAATCGAGTAATCTTTACGAGCGATTATTAGCCGAAAATCTCATTAATGATGCGTATGGACTCGATATTAGTTTAGAAAAAGAGTATGGTTATGTGATGGTCGGTAGTGAGACCAATGAACCTTATGTTTTACGTGATACGCTCATCGATTACTTGTTACACCCAAGCAAAGAACGCGTCACACGCGATGATTTTGAACGCATTAAGAAACATTTATTAGGCAGCTTTGTGATGTCGCTTGATAGTTTAGAGTTTGTCGCTCATGAAACAAGTCGGCTTGCACTCGATGGCTTGGTTATTTATGATGTCATTGATATTGCTCAAAGTATTACATTTGAGGATATATTAACCCATGAAGATCATTTCAATCAACAGGCGATATCGAGTGTTATCTCGGTACCAAAAAACGATGCATAGCGCATCGTTAGTTTAATCGATAGATTTTTTAAAGTGTTCAACAATATCGTTGAGCACTTTTTTTCGTATGGGTTCATTGAGAAGTTCATGGCGGGCATTAGAGTAGACCTTATAACGAACATTAGTATAACCATATTGCAAGAACTGATCGCTTAATTGCTTTGCACCCTCGCCATACTGACATAATGCATCCTCTTCACCACAAAGAACATAGTGAAGATTGCCTGGGTGTTTTAGTTGTGATCTTTGATGGGCCCAGAGAATGATAGTAAAGAGATCGATTTGAGCAGAAATAGTAAAAGGCAGACCAATCAATGGATCGTTCCGCGATTGGTTTTGAATCTCAACATTGCTGGTGGCCCACTCATAGCGATGCTCGATTAACCCTTTCTTACGCATCGATTCATACGCCTTATTTTGAGTTAGGTTTGTGACGAGTGGACTTACATGCATGGGCCCTTTAAACCGTTTAACGAATTTAGCAAGTAGCCGAATGGCTTTAAGCTTAAAACTGGGAACGATGGGTGATCCAATATAAACCACCCCGTCAAACAAATCATTGTGTTGCGTGTTCAGAGCGCGTAAAATTAACGAGCCCATTGAATGAGCAATCACAAAGTGCGGTTTATTAGGACATAAATCAAAGGTATATTGTGCCACCTCATAGCAACTGTCAATCAGTTTTTGTGCGCCGCCGTTTGCATCAAAAAACACCGCATTGTCCAGCGTTTTAGTTTTGCCGTGACCAAGATGGTCATGCATTACCACTAAAAACCCTTCTTCGACGAGTGCCTCGGCCGTTTCTAAGTACCGCAGTGCGTGCTCTGAGGCCCCATGAAAGAGATTGATCGAGGCAATGGGTGGGGTTTCAGGTTTTAAAGTGTAGACATAAATTTCTTGTCCAAAGGACGTTTTTAAGCGTTTTTCTTGCATAAATATCCCTCCTCAACCAATTATAGCATAGAAAAAAAGAAGTTTTACTTTAATTGAGGAATTTTCCTAAAGGTTAAAACACCACACCTTGTTGAGTCTTAGAGCTATCTTAAGAGTTCCGATTATATTATAAGGACCGTTTTCCTTCCTAAAGCACGACTTAACGCACAGTGACACCAACTGTGGTCACATGCTAAGCTAAATCAAAAAGGAGGCAATAATGGTAAATCAAGTGGTATTAGTTGGACGTTTGGTCTATGATCCTGAACTACGAGAACTCGAGGATGGTAAAAAAGTAACAACGATCACCTTAGCCTTGCAACGAAGTTTTAAAAATGCGGAAACAGGAACATACGATACGGATTTTATTCGCTGTACACTCTGGAGTGGCATCGCTGAAAACACCGTTCAGTACTGTAAGAAAGGCGCGACAATCGGTGTCGTAGCAAGACTCTCTCAACGATTTTTCGAATACGGCGAAGACGAATCATTTAGTTACCCAGAAATTGTCGCTGAAAGAGTCTCATTTATTCAAAAGGCGCATAAGACAGAAAGCTAAAAACGCTTCGGCGTTTTTTTACTATGCTTAAAGAAAAATGTGGTATCATAGAATGAGACGTACAATGAGGTGAAGCAATGAGACAATACTTAGATTTTCTAAACCATATTTTAACTAAAGGGGTGGCAAAACACGACCGCACAGCAACCGGAACAATTTCTACATTTGGCTATCAGATGCGGTTTGATGTGTCTAAAGACTTTCCGTTGTTGACGACAAAGAAAGTTCATTTTAAAAGCGTTGTGCATGAGCTGATTTGGTTTATTCAAGGCGAAACAAATATTCGCCCCTTGGTTTTAAACAATGTGCGCATTTGGAATGAGTGGCCTTTTGAAAAGTATAAGAAGCATCCTGATTACCAAGGTGAAAGTCTAGATAACTTTATTGAAAAGATAAAAACTAATCCCACATTTGCGGAGAAACACGGGGATTTAGGACCTGTTTATGGACGACAATGGCGTGCGTTTGAAGGAAGAAACGCTGTGGTTGATCAATTGAGATGGGTCATCGATGAAATCAAACGCAATCCTTCATCTCGGCGATTAATCGTCAATAGTTGGAATCCACCTTTAATTGATCAAATGGCATTACCACCTTGCCATATGATGTTTCAGTTTTATGTTCAAAACGAGACATTGAGTTTACAACTATACCAACGCAGTGCCGACGCTTTTTTAGGTGTGCCTTTCAATATTGCTAGTTATAGCTTATTATTAATGATGGTGGCTCAAGTAACAAACTTAAACGTTGGTGAGTTTATTCATACAATCGGTGATGCGCACATTTATGAGAATCACCTAGAACAAGTAAAAACGCAGCTTTCAAGAGAACCAAAACCGTTGCCTAGAGTTTACTTAAACCCTGAGATTAACGATTTGTTCGCGTTTACCTATGAAGATATTACCCTTCACGACTATCATCCCCATCCCGCGATCAAAGGGAAGGTGAGTGTCTAATGATTTCTTTGATTGTAGCGTTTGATGAAAATCGTGTGATTGGTTCAAAAGGGGAACTACCCTGGCATTTTAAAGAGGATCTACAGTATTTTAAACGGATTACTAATAACCATATATGTGTGATGGGTCGAAAAACCTATCAATCCATTTTAGCGAAGCTAAATCAGCCTTTACCAAACCGGACGACTATCGTTATTTCAAAAACGTTAAAGGATGATCGCGTCATTGTCATCGAGGATTTTGAAAGCTACTTAAAATCGATTAAGGATACCGCTGAAGAAGTCTTTATTATCGGTGGGGCAGATATATATAAAATCGCCTTGCCCTATGCAGACAAGCTTTATATCACGCATATTCATGGGGAGTTTGCTGGAGACACCTATTTTCCAGCGATTGATTTCAGTCAGTTTACCCGCGTCTACTTTGATGCGAAAGAGATGTTGAGTTTTGCGATTTATGAAAGGAAAGGATAAGCATGGGAACGGTGTTTTATTTTATTGTCAGTGTCGTGTTTGCGCTCCTATATAGTTTTTTGTTCGGCATTACGGATTTACTTTTCATTAACGTCTTGCTTTGGGCATTAATGCTTGTTTTAGGTTTGCTTACAGCCTTTGTTCTATTTGCCTTCGTTTTCTTTGCGGTTGGCTACTCTATTCGTAGTGTCAATCCACATCGTATGCGTCGTCACGACTTTGTCAATAGTATTTTAAAGATTGCCTTTAACTTACTTAATGTAAAACTTGTTGTGACTGGTAAGGAACATATCCCTAAACGCGGTGAGCGGTTTATTTTTGTCTGTAACCACCAAGAAAACTATGACATTATGGCGATTAAGCCGGTTCTTAAAGACCATCCATTGAACTTTATTGCTAAAAAAGATGTCTTTTCTTGGCCTGTTTTAGGCCATTGGATTAAAGTGCTCGGTAATGTCCCGATTGCTAGAGAAGCTGATCGCAGTGCAGCTGAAAGCATTGTTAAAGGAATTCGCCTATATCAAGAAGGGATTCCAATGGCGATATTTCCTGAGGGTAAACGAACTTTTGGCAATGCCATGACGGAGTTTAAACCTGGTGCCTTTAAACTGGCAATGAAACCTAAAGCCAACATTTTAATCGGAACCATTTATGACTTCTCTAAAGTGTTTAAAGGGTGGCCGATTATTCGTCAAAAAATCTATTTGCATTTTCATCCGTTATTGACGTATGAAACGTATCAATCAATGAACTCAATTGAGTTGAGTCAATACGTGAAGCAAATCATTCAAGAAAAACTAGACGACTATGAAAAGACAGTAAAAACTTAGCGTTTATGCTATAATATGAGTACGAGGTGAGCTTATGAGAATGGTAGATATTATTGAAAAGAAACGTGATAAGAAAGCATTGACTCGAGAAGAAATCCATTTTGCCATCAATGCCTATGTTGCAGGAAGTGTTCCTGATTATCAAATGAGTAGTCTATTAATGGCGATATATTTTAATGGTATGAATGATGATGAAGTGGCCGATTTAACAGAAGCGACATTAATGAGTGGTGAAACCATTGATTTATCAGAGATTGAAGGGGTCAAAGTCGACAAGCATTCTACCGGAGGTGTTGGCGATAAAACGACTTTGGTCTTAGGCCCTTTAGTGGCTTCCTGCGGCGCTAAGTTTGCGAAGCTATCCGGACGGGGTTTAGGCCATACTGGCGGGACATTGGATAAGCTTGAAAGCATTGCTGGTTATGATATAAGTTTAACCAAAGAAGCCTTTATTAAGCAGGTCAATGACATTAATATTGCCGTAGCGGGTCAAACCAGCACTTTAGCACCGGCAGATAAACTTCTTTATGCCCTTCGCGATGTTACCGGAACGGTCCCAAGTATTCCCCTGATTGCGAGTTCAATTATGAGTAAAAAGTTAGCCAGTGGTGCAGATGTTATCGTGCTTGATGTAAAAATCGGTGATGGCGCTTTTATGAAAACCTTAGAAGACGCGCGTAAGCTTAGTCAAGTAATGGTGAACATCGGCAAAAAATTTAACCGTAAAGTTATCGCATTTATTACCGATATGAGTGAACCTCTTGGCTATGCCATCGGCAATAAGTTAGAGGTTATTGAAGCCGTGCGTACACTCCAAGGCAACGGACCCAGTGATCTTCAAACACTCTGCACTGAAATCGGTAGTTACCTTGTTTATCATGCCGCAAAAGCAGAATCGTTGAACATGGCAAAAGCAGACATCGAAGGAAAAATTACGTCATTAGAAGCCAGCGATCTTTTTAACACGCTCTTAGAACACCAGGGTGGCAAAATGCCAGACTTAAACAACTATATCCATGTAAAGGATATTATTGCTGTGAAGAGTGACGTCAAAGGCTATGTTGAAAAACTAGATGCCTTACAAATTGGCCTGGCAGCGATGCGATTAGGTGCCGGTAGAGAAACTAAAGAATCAACGATTGATACAGATGTTGGTATTGTTTTAAACAAAAAAGTGGGCGATTTTGTTGAAGAAGGCGAAGTGTTAGCCTATATTTATAATAATAAAGATGATATTACCGAAGAGATTCGTATGGTTTTAGAGGCCTATCGCTTCAGTGAGGCGGCTGTAGAAAAACCACCACTCATCATAGAGATTATCGAGTAAGTGGCATTTTTGCCACTTTCTTTATTTGGATAAGGTATCATTTTCACTGCGGTGCTTGTGTAAAAAGCAGGCAGTGTTTATAATAAAGATAAGTTTAATCTGGAGGTAATAACGATGGCACACTCTAAATCTCGATTGAAGAAAACCCGTGCGTTAATCAGTATTAAGACGTATAAACGACCGATGCTATTTGTAATTTTAATGATGGTTATGATCAATATTACGATTTTAGCGGTCGCTGCGTTAATTGCGCTAATTATTGATGACACCTATCAATCATTTCTTGATGCTTTTACCAATGGCAGTGTCAAGTGGATGCTAACGCCAAATGCCATTTTGGCCATTGAGAAACCGCAAACCTTAGCCCTTGCAGTCTTGGTTTTAATTACTGGGTTGGTGTTGTTTTCAGGAACGATCATCGCCTTAACGACAAATGCAATTAAAGATTATTTTGCGAAAAAGCAATCAGGTTCAGGAAAAATCTATTTAGAAAACCATATCGTTGTGCTTAATTGGAACAACAAAGTCCCTGAACTCGTTGCCGATTTACTTTATGTAAGTAGTCGCCACGTTACGCTCATCATTCTTGCCGATATCGATAAAGCCTATGCTGAAAAGCAAATCGCCAATGCGGTCGATAAAGTTTCTAAACATCGTGACGAAGTTCGCCATCTCAACGTGCTTGTTAAACGTGGTGATCCCTTGTTGCGTAGTGATTTAGAAGATATTTCCATCCACCAGGCGGAAGCGGTTTTAATCATGAATAAAGAAATAAAAAACTATGCCACCCAAACAATGACCGAAAGCGATCTAAACATTATCAAAACGATTTTAAGCTTAGGTCAACTTGATTTAGCTGATCAGTTGCCAATTGTTGCTGAAATTAAATGTTTCGATACGAAACTGAAAATTGAGACGATGAGTCAAGTCGTTAAAAACTTAGCGAAGTATCGCATAATACCGATTTGCTTTGATCGACGCTTAGGCCAGATTATGGCACAAACGATTATTGAAAAGCACATTGAAGATGTCTACTTATCGGTTTTTTCATTCGAAGGTTCAGAAGTGTATCGCCTTAGAAACCAAACGTTCGAGTACTGTTTAAAACATCATTCCCATGCGATTCCTTTGGGCCGAGTGGGTGAAGATATCTTTGTGTTGTCAAGCAACAATAAAACCAAACTACTAACTTCTGAGCACGCGTTTAAGCCCCTTGACTTAAACGTCAAACCACTTGTAGAAAAAAGTATTCAAGATGTTTACATTATCGGTGAAAACAATAAACTAAGCTTTATCTTAGAATCATTTAAAGCTTATGAACGCCTATATAAAAGTCTTTTTCATGTAGAACTTGTCTCCATTGAGGATGTGCTAACATTAATTGAACCGATTAAGCAAAGCGATCGTAAAGTCACGTTTTTACTGCTTAGTGATGAAACAAAAGAAAACGAAGCCCTTGATGCGAACGTTATCGATACGCTAATCTATTTAGAAGGGGCTTTAAAAGACTATGATGTCCATATTATCGTTGAACTGCTCGATCCTAAAAACGATCGAATTATTAAAGACTTCAACATTGAAAACACGATTATTAGTAATAAGATAATTTCCTTACTTTTAAGTAAACTGGCTCTATTTCCAGAAACTGCAGAGTTTTATGAAGATTTACTGACCATCGAACCAAATGATAAAGGTTACGATGAACAGTCCGTTGTGGTCCATACTGCAATGGAATGCTTTGATCAACCCTTACCGATAACCTTTGATTCTGTGAAGCAAGCGGTTGAATCATTGTATTCTGCCTATCAAGGAAAAGTTGCCCTTATCGGTAGGATAATCGATGACCAAGTGGTGATCTTTGATGGCGATCATCATCACCCTCAACCGCTGACGATCGATAAAGATGATCAACTCATATTTTTAAAAATTTAAGGAGGACTCATGAACGACATTATTCATTTTTACCGTGTAAGTAATCTTCAAGTAGTTCGTGATTTTTATGAAAAAGTGCTTGGGTTTTCTCTTTTCAAGGATCAAACGAAATGCCTCATCTATGACGTACATGGTTTAGGAAAAATCGGCTTTTGTACACACCATCCAAAAGTACCTAATGACAGTACGTGCATTACCTTTGTTTATCAATCTGAGTCTGAAGTTGATGCAATCTATCACCAATTACAGCGCTTAAAACTTACCACCGATGCACCATCAATCAATCCAGCGTTTAATATTTATCATTTCTTTATTAAGGACCCCGCAGGATTAACCTTAGAATTTCAGACTTTTCTTTAGCTTAACAACGCTTTCAGCTTTAATTGTATAAAACAATACGCTATAATGATTAAGGGAGTGATGTATATGAGACTATTATTTGTCGGAAGCGAAGCGACACCCTTTGCTAAAACAGGAGGGTTAGCCGATGTATTAGGAAGTTTACCTCAAGCGTTAGCTAAACGTGGTCATGAGGTGAGCTTAGTTTTACCGAAACACCGAATCATCAAAGAGAAGTTTCAAAAAAAACTAACGTTTGTGAAAAAGTACCGTATTAAAGTTCATACGAAAGATGAGTACGTAGGCATTGAGACACTCGATCATCAAGGGATTAAAGTTTATTTTATTGACAATGAATATTACTTTGGTTACCGTGAGCGTCTATATGGTGACTACGATGACGGAGAACGCTATAGTTTCTTTAATCAAGCGGTCGTTCAAATGCTCAATCAACTCGATTTCTTTCCTGATATTCTTCATCTCAATGATTGGCAGTCAGGGCTAATCCCTTATATTATTCACAGTAATTATCAAGACGATTCACGCTACCAAAATCTAAAGACAGTTTTTACTATTCATAATATCGCCTATCAAGGCGCTTTCTCTAAAGCATTGTTGCCTTACTTAAATGTTCCTTTCAAAGCAGAGTTAGAGTTTGATAATCAAATCAACTTCTTAAAAACGGCGATTGTTACTGCGGATTATATTACGACAGTGAGTCCAACGTATAAAGAAGAGTTAACGTATGAATACTTTAGTTTTGGTATGAGTGAACTGCTTAAAGATCGCTTCGGGCGAATGGAAGGTATTCTCAACGGATTAGATAGTGAAGAGTTCAATCCTAAAACTGATGAACAAATCGCTTTAAAGTTTGGCCTTCACAATTACCTTAAGGGTAAAACGCTAAATAAAGAAGCCTTGCTGAAAATTTTCCATCTTGAATCGTTAGATTTACCGGTGATTGGTATGGTTTCACGGTTAACAGAAGCGAAAGGTTTTCCTTTAGTCGAAGAGGTTATCGAAGCGTTGCTGGCAGAACAGAAGATTCAGTTCATTGTTCTTGGCAGTGGTGACCGTGATATTGAAGCGTACTTTAATCACTTAAAACAAAAATACCCCAAACATGTGGGTCTTTACTTTGGTTATAGTGACGCATTGGCGCGGCAAATCTATGCGGGCTCAAACTTTTTCTTAATGCCTTCACGCTTTGAACCATGCGGGCTTGCCCAATTGATTTCAATGCGCTATGGCACGCTGCCAATTGTTCGCGAAACAGGAGGGTTAAAAGATACTGTTCAACCCTATAATAAGTATACCCATGAAGGAACAGGTTTTAGCTTTGCGAACTATAATGCTCATGAAATGTTAGATGTTATCCGGGAAGCGATTGAACTCTACAACGATAAAAAAACGTATAAATCGCTAATCAAACGAGTAATGCAAGAAGATTTTAGTTGGGAAAGAAGTGCTTCAAAATATGAAGAACTATATCAAAGAGTAAAGGAGATCTAAAATGGAAACTTTAGCCCTTATATTAGCTGGTGGAAGAGGATCACGCCTCGACTTATTGTCAGAAAAACGTGTAAAACCCGCGGTGCCTTTTGCGGGAAAATACCGCATTATCGACTTCACGCTCAGCAACTGCAGTAATTCAGGAATTTACGATGTGGGGATTTTGACTCAATATTTACCGCTGTCACTTAATGAACATATCGGTGTTGGAAAACCATGGGATTTTGACCGCAGAGATACGCGTTTAACATTGCTTCAACCCTATAAAGATTGGTATGCTGGAACGGCGGATGCTGTCTTGCAAAACATTGAAGTTATCAAGCGCACCAGTGCAAAATATATCTTGATTCTTTCAGGGGATCATATATATAAAATGGATTACCGAAAAATGATTGCCCATCATGTAGCAAAGAATGCTGACTTGACCGTGGCTGTTCAACCGGTACCTTGGGAAGATACCGATCGTTTTGGGATCTTGACGACCGATTCAGAAACACGGATTACAAAATTCCGTGAAAAACCGAAAGATGCCGACAGCAATCTAGCATCAATGGGCATTTACGTTTTCAATAAGGCAATGTTGATTGAAGCGTTAGAAACGATAAAAGAGCCAGATTTAGATTTTGGGAAGCACATTATCCCAACGCTTCTAAAAAATCGCGAAGTCTTTGCCTATGTTTTTGATGACTATTGGAAAGATGTTGGAACCTATGACGCTTACTTAGAAGCTAACTTAGAACTCACCTCAACCGTGGATAAAATTCCGCTTGATATGTATGATCGTCAATGGCGTGTCTTCACGAAAAGTGAAGAAATGCCTTCGGTGAAAGTTGGGAGTAAAGCGGTCATTAATCAAGCGCTCATATCAAACGGATCAATTATTGCTGGTGAAGTGTATCGCAGTGTTCTCAGCCCAGGCGTTATTGTTCATCCTGGTGCAGTCGTAAGAAATAGTGTCATTTTAAACGACAGTGAAATTATGCCGGGCGCCGTGATTGATTACGCGATTATCGATAAAAACGTTACCGTTGATTTTAATGCTAAAATCGGTTATGGTGACGACTACTCAGCCAATAAGGAGAAGCCTGATTTACTGTCGAGTGGCATTAATGTCATCGGTAAAGGCGTTCATGTACCTGAAGATACAATCATTGAAAGAAACTGTCGAATTTTTAGTACAGCAACGTTTTCGTCTAAAACCATTAAGACCGGTACAACATTAAAATAAGTCACGCAGGTGACTTATTTTTTGAGATAGTGCTCAATGGCGTTTAGATAGGGAATCGTGGGTCGATAACTCGGTTTTATTAAAATTGCTTCCCGACTTAATTCTTCATAAGTTATTGACTGGCGACCTTTTTCACTGCGCTTCAAATATTTCTCAAGTAAAGGGTAACTAATAAAAAACACTTCATCATAAACACTAAAATAGACTAGAATAAAAGCAATACCACCATGCGCATGGACAGCTTTTAAATGGTCAATTTGATGAGGATGGATATTGTTTAAAGGAAACGAACTTTTACTTCGGGACTCTTTAACATCGAAATCAATGTACCGTCCTTTAACCACCCCATTATAATCCGTCGTTGAAGGCGTCTTATAATAGGCTTCCGTTATTTTAGCACTGGTTCTTTTAGGATAATCAACATTGACAATTTGGATCGGTGTCGGTTTTTTATGGACAACCGCCTCATGATTTAAGCGATAAAACGCATTGGTTTCATCAATCAATGCTTCAAATCGCATGCCACGATTTTTAGTACTGATTTTTTTCTCTTGATAAACGCTCTTTTTTGTTGGGTATTTTATCATTGTTATCACCAATAATAGTGTATCATATTATCGTTCAACCTAAAATAAAAATACGATTGATAAAATTATGATATAATATAGAAAGATTACCAAGGAGGACAACTATGGCAAACATAAAACTATTCGCTTTAGGCGGACTTGGTGAAGACGGTAAAAACATGTATTGTGTCGAGGTTAGTAACCGCATCTTTATCTTTGATGCCGGCTTAAAATATCCGACACAAGATTTATACGGTGTCGACGCAGTTTTACCAGACTTCACCTATTTAAAACAAAACGCAAAACGCATCGAAGGCCTTTTTTTAAGCCACGGTCACGAAGATCATATCGGTGCAGCGGGGGCTTTATTAAAACAAGTTAATATGCCTGTATATGGCAGCACCTTTACGATGGCATTATTAAAAGATAACCTTACTGAACAAAACATTGATGTGACTAATTTAACTCTTCACACAGTGTCAAAGGAAGATGTTTTACAGTTTGGTCCAAACGAAGTTAGTTTTTATCAAACCACGCATTCAATTCCTGAATCGTTTGGTATCGTATTAAATACTAAGGATGGCGCCATCGTCTACAGTCCAGACTACACGTTTGATCAAAACGTTGATCGCGCCTATAAAACAAGTTTTGAACGGCTCGCTCGGATCGCCGGTAAGAAAGTCATTGCCTTAATGACTGAAAGTCTTGGTGTCGAGCATAGTGTTAACTCACGTTCGAGCAAGGACTTAGATTACGCTTTAAATCAAGCGTTTTTCAAAGCGGAGAAACGGATTGTTGTAACGACCTTTTCAAGCGATATCTTTCGTATTCAAAAAGTCATTGACATTGCATTAAAATACCAACGAGACATCGCGATTATTGGTCGTAAAGCTCAACGTATTGTAGATATTGCCTTGAACTTAGGTTATTTAAAAATACCTGAAGATAAACTCGCTACTTTAAAGTTCATCGACGATAAAAACCCCAACTTACTCGAAGAAACCCTCGTTCTAGTGACCGGGGATCGTCACGAACCCTTTCATATGTTGCAACGGATGGTTCGAAAAGTGGATCGCTTGATTCATCTTAATGAGAGTGATACGGTTATTCTTATGACACCACCGGTTCCTGGCACTGAGAAAATCGCCGCGAGAACACTCGATACGCTGTATCGCAACAACATTAATCCGGTAAAAATCGACCGGACGATATTACCCCCTTCCCATGCATCAAGTGAAGATGTTAAACTTCTCGTAAATATATTAAACCCACACTATATTATTCCTGTGGTCGGTGAACATCGCCATTTATATGCTTTAAAGAAAATCGCTTTATCCATTGGCTATGAAGAAGAACAGGTGATCATGCTTGACAATGGCCAAGTTGCTACTTTTGATAATGGGGTCTTTAAAAGTAAGGATTTCACCATTAATAGTGGCGATGTCTTAGTCGATGGCATCTTAGAAGGCGATTTAAGTGAAGTGGTACTTAAAGATCGTGAAACACTATCGCAAGATGGCTTAGTGATGATTATTGCCAATATCGATGCTAGACATAAACAACGGCTCGGAACGATTGAGATTGTCTCTAGAGGCTTTGTTTATGTTAAAGAAAGCGAAGACTTAATGAGTGAAATTACCTCACGGATTGCTGATTTGATTGAGCATGCCTTTACGCAAAAATATGTTGATTACCGGAATCTACGCGATAAGATTCGCGATGATATCAGCCGATTCCTCTATCAGAAAACCAATCGTCGCCCAATTGTTATTCCGGTTTTAATCGATACGGTAAAACCATGATTATTGAAGTTTTTGAAGCCAACCTAGAAAAACACGATGTTGCTCACCTTAAACCGAGAGTGGGGGTGAGGGCGATTCTTAAACACGGCGATCAGTATGTGCTTATTTATCACGATGCTTGGAATCTTTATACGTTACCAGGTGGTGGTGTTGAACAAAAGGAAACTTTGAAAGAGGCTTTAGTGCGAGAAGTGAAAGAAGAAACAGGGTATTCGATTGTTCATTTAGAAAAGAGTTTAACCCTAATCGAATATTTTACCGATTCTATTTGGGAACATCACTTTTATACATGTGAAACCTCGGGCCAACAAACCGCGCTCTCGCTTACCGCAGAAGAGCAAGACGCTGGACATCGCGTTGTGCATAAAAGTTACTTTGAGATTCTTGATATTTTTAGTCACCATGACACCCTTCATCACAATGGTGATGCAATTGTTCAAAGAGAGTTTTTAGGTTTTATTCATAGTCTTTAAGCACGATCATAATAAATCGTGCTTAATTTTGTATAGTAGTTTACAAACTAGTTCAGTATGTTATAATTAAACAGGATTAATTCTTAGGAGGTAATAAACGATGGCAAAAATTGAAAAATTGTCAAAATCACGTGTGAAAATTGAGATTGATGTGAGTAAAGAGCAATTTGAGCACGGTCTCGACCACGCTTTTGATAAAGTTAAAGAAGACGTAGAAATCAAAGGCTTCCGTAAAGGAAAAGTAACACGCAAGATTTATGAACAACACAAGGGAGTTGAATCACTTTACGAAGAAGCTCTCAACCATATTATTCAAGATACGTATTACGATGCAATTGAAGCGCATAATCTTGAAGTTGTCGCCCAACCAAAAATCGATTTAGATATTACCAAAATCGAAAGAGGTAAAGACTTCTCTTACACTGCAACTGTCGCGGTTAAACCCGAGGTTAAACTTGGGACTTACAAAGGTTTTGAGTATGAGAAAGAGTCTGTCGATGTGAGCGATGAAGAAATCGATAAAGCGATGGAAAGTCTATTGAACCAAAACGCTGAGTTAATTATTAAAGAAGACGGCGTGCTTGAAAAAAACGATACAGCTGTTTTTGATTTTGAAGGCTTCGTCGACGGTGAAGCATTCGAAGGTGGTAAAGCAGAAAACCATGAACTACAAATTGGCAGTGGCCAGTTTATTCCAGGATTTGAAGATCAAATGATTGGCATGAAACCGGGCGAAGAGCGCGATGTAAATGTTAAGTTTCCTGACGATTATCAGGCGGAAAATCTTAAAGGCAAAGACGCAGTGTTTAAAACCAAACTCCACGAAATTAAGTTTAAGCAAGTGCCTGAACTCAACGACGCATTTGTCAAAGACTTAGATCGTGAAGGCATTGACACTGTCGTTGGATTAAAGGATGCTGAGAAACTCAAACTTGTTCAGCAAAAAGAACAAACCAGCCAAAATAAAGCCATCGATTTTGCCGTTGATCAGGCAGCACAAAATGCAGAAATTGAGATTCCCCAAGAAATGATTGAAAACGAAAAAAATCGTATGCTTGATAACACCAAGCGTCAAGCTCAACAATACGGGTTAGATTTTGAAACCTATTTGCAATTTTCGGGAATGAATCAGGAGCAGTTCGAAGCACAGCTTCTTAAGGACGCAGAACGTTCGATTCGTTACAACTTAACGATTGAAGCTATTGCCAAAGAAGAAAACGTGGAAGCGACAGATGAAGAAGTTGAGTCAAAGTTCGAAGAACTCTCAAAACAATACAATATGGATGTCGAACAAATTAAAACTCAAGTTAATCCAGATGCAGTGCGTCAAGAAGTCATCTTTAGAAAAACCATTGATTGGCTTGTGGATACGTTAAAAACAAAGTAATCTAAAGCACTTCCTTGGAAGTGCTTTTTCAAAGGAGCAATCACTATGATTAAACTTATCGTCATCGATTTGGATGGAACATTATTAACCGACGACAAACAGTTATCGCAAAATAGTATTGAAGTAATCGATCGCGCTCAAAAAGAAGGATATCTCGTTACGATTGCAACAGGTAGAGCCTATGAACTAACGAAACCGTATGCTGAAATGTTGAACATTAAAATGCCACTCATTCTTAATAATGGTGCATTGATTAAAGAACTAAACTCGAATGCGATTATTGATAAGAAAACCTTGGATGCTGATACTGTCAAGTTCTTTGTTGACTATGCGGATAAAAACCAACTGGGTTATACCTTTTATGCTGAAGATGGTTTTTATATAAACGATGCCGAACGTTTGAGTTTTTACGAAAACTGGAATCATTTATACCCGCAGTCTAAAATTAACCTACACACAGAGTTTAGCGATCACACGTTAGCAAACCACCCATTTTACAAGATGCTTATGATGATTCCTGACTACCACATGATGAAGCAAACCTACACACGCTTTAAAGAAGATCCAAAGTTTCATATTACGAAGAGTCTGAGCGCGTTTTTCGATGTTTTACCCAAAGCAACCACAAAAGCGACAGCGCTGCGTACGTTGATGAAACGCTATCACCTAAGTTCAGAACAGATTCTTGTTTTTGGTGACAATACTAACGACATCGAGATTTTCAATCTTGCCATGCATTCAGTTGCCATGCCGAATGCCACCGATGATCTTAAAGAAACGGCAAAAGCTATTGCTTTAGACGATAATAATCACGACGGTGTTGCCAAAACCATTGAACGGTTTTTAAATGAAAACAAGCTTCAATAATCGACAGTGAATTACAAGTCATATCACTTTGTAAAACGCTTTAAATAACGTATAATAGAGACAAGTTATTCTTAGAAAATAACGTATTTTAACAACACGTTTGTTTTAAAAAAGAGGTGAACAATATGTTTGATGCAAACAAAACAACAGAAGGACTTTTACCCAGTATTGCCATTCGTGGTCTTGCGCCCTTTCCTCACACTGATGTTAGGACTGAAGTCGGCCGCTCGACCAGCAAAACGGCGCTTTTAGAAGCGGAACGCAACCACAACAATTATGTGCTTTT
>SKFS01000150.1 GCA_007117885.1 Candidatus Izemoplasma sp. | reverse complement strand
CCAATGATTACCATGGACATAGGCGACTTCTTCTTGGTCATTGCGACGGTTTAATAAGATAAACTCACCAATTTCAGTTTCTTCATCGTGATGATGGTGATCATCATGATCGTGATGGTCGGTATCGTTATGTTGGTGATGCCGTGTCGTAATCAAGTTAATGTTTCGACTTAAATCGAGAATGTTAAGTCCTTCATCTTTAGCCGGTGCGATTAAGCGAGATACCCAAGGTTCCATCGCATCACCCGTGTAAATTAGAAGGTCAGCTTCTAAGATTTGCACAACTCGTCGTGGCGAAGGTTCAAAACTGTGTGCATCAGTACCTGGCGTCAAGAGAAACTCTAAATCAATGTAATCGCCCGCTAAAGACCTTGCAATATCATACTGTGGAAATAATGTTGTTATCACAAGTGGCTTTTCACTGTCACGTGTACGACCACATGCAGCTAAAGTAAGTATGAGTAGTAAACTCAACGATAATGTTAAGATTTTTTTCATTTTTTTTCACCTCTATATTCAACTATACGTATTATATAAAAAACTTCACGCAAATGCAAATCATTCGCATTAATAGATTTAGTCTTAGAAGCATTATATATAATTACGTTGATAGGTGTTTATCAGTATTATTTATAAAGGCTAAAATTGTTTGAAATATAGGTAATGAGAGTCAGGCCGATTAAACATAGCAAAGTGATACCTGACACCGTATAAAGGAGGGAATTCTCTTCAGAAATATAGCGCATAAGAATACCAAAATAAGCCCATATAAATACCAACCCAAAAACAATCGTTCCTTGAGTCGTGAGTGCGAGTGTGACAAGCAAAACACCAACAATGAGTATCGTGATAAAATACACGCGATCGGAAAACAATAAGTTGATGTTTGAAGCATATAAAAGAATGGAAATATTGGCAATCGTTGCGACAGAAATCCATGCCAGGTTTACATCGATAGCAACGCGATATATAAGCATATCCTTCGGTGCATAAAGGGATGCAAAAATTAACGAGACTAAATAGCCAACAATGACTATAGTTGCTAATAATTGGTGGTCACTATGCCAAAATACGAGCCATAAACCATTCAATATAAACGATATTAAAACTGCAATGATGAAAACATTACTTAATTGACTAAAGTCTTGATTTGACATTAAAACTAAGTTTATCACTAGCACACCTAAAAGCAAGTAAATAATCCCCCAAATTGAAAACGTGAACCCTGATGGTGTAAACAAAGTTGGATATTTTGCTGAAACTTCTCCGGTTGTTCGACCAAAGAAGGGCAGTGAGTTCGCTAAAAAATTCGTCGCAATCATACTAATATAGACTATAATAAACAGTATCTTAAAAAGAATTACCATTGAATCACCCACTTTTTTATTATTTTATTTATTTGAGGAGGCAAGCTATGAAAAGAGTACTTGTTATGGGAGGCTCTTACTTTATTGGCAAACATGTTGTTGATCGTTTGAAAAACACCTTTCATGTGACCGTTTTTAATCGTGGAACTAGACCGTTTAATGATGAAAAAATCATTGAACTATATGGTGATCGCAACCATCTAGAAAGTATTCAGCAACAACTGCACGGTCGACACTTTGATTATGTTATCGATGTTTCAGGACTCACATTGGACCATGCAAAAATCTTAGTTGATGCTTTAGACTGTCCTAACATAAAGAAGTTTGTTTACATTAGTTCGAGTGCTGTCTACACTACGAACCAAGCATCCATCCCTTATAAAGAAGATGATTCGTTAGGAGGAAACTCTCCTTTTCAGCGTTATGCTGACGATAAAATTGCTGCGGAGAAGTTTCTACAATCTATCTTTGAACCATCAACCCTTACGATTTTTAGGCCACCGTATGTCTATGGTGAAGATAACTATATACTGCGGGAAAAGTTAATCTTTTACTTGCTTGATAATAATCTCCCGATTTTTTATCCAAAAGAAAATAATCTGTTGCAGTTTATCTATGTTAAAGATCTTGCAGAGGCTATTTTTCAAGTGTTAAATAATCACATTCCGGCGAGTATTTATAATCTTGGCAATCCACCGATTTACGTTAAAGAGTGGCTTGAGCTATGCGCTCGAGTTTCAAAAAAGAAACCCCTTCTCGTGCCTGTTGAAGCAGAAAAACATCAACTAAATGTCGTCGATTTCTTTCCTTTCTTTGCAATGAACATCGTTCTTTCAACGAAAAAAATCGACACTTTCCTTAAATCCTTGACACCACTTGAAGTCGGTTTGAAGCGTGCCTATAAAGATTACCAAAACTATCGTCATGCAATCGTATTACCCACACGAACTACTCAAGTGTTTAAAGTTCTCTCAAAACACTATATTGATAAGTAAAACCCCTAAATTAAGGGGTTTATAAAATCATTTGTAAAACCAAGAATGCTAAAGTGCTTGTGAGTATACCGAGCGATGTACCCCACGCTAAATCAATTAAGGTAATCCGTAAAGGCCAATCTTTTAGTGTTGCTAGATTGGTTAAGTCATACGTTGCATACGTCATAAGCCCAAATAACCCACCATAGAGTAATGCATAGCTAAACTCCCCACGGTTAAGCGCTGGGTGTAGAACAAAAATGACAAGTCCTCCTATGAAAAGTAAGTAAAAAATGATTGCAGCGATCCAGTTTACATTCTCTTTCAATAAATGGCCAATTTCTCTTTGGTAAAGCTTTTTAGCAATGACGCCAAGCCATACCATGTCAACAACGAAAAATACAATGAGTGTAATGCCATAAATAATTAAATAATCTACCATAATTTCTCCTTTAAATCTTTATTTTTATTGTATCTTAAAGTCTTTTTGCATACGTTCTATTCATTGTCATTTAAAATACATCCGGTAACCATTGACTAGCCAACAATTGTATGCTTATATTAAGGTATAACACACTATCGGAGGGGTTATGAAAAGTGTTCTTAGTTTCTTACTTTTATGTTTTTGCTTAGTCGGTTTGTTTGGTTGTGATGATGATTCAGTCATTGAGGTCGAAGCGACGATTGTTGAAAAAGTCGAACGCCACGGCGGATATTATTTCAATCTTGAGTACACTCTCGAAGGGTTTCACGAACCACTCACAGCACAAGAAAGTGTAAAAAAACGGGTGTTTGATCAGTACCAAGTTGGCGACACGTATCTATTTAAGCGTCCAGCTCCAACTATTCAACCTTAACGATGCTAAATGCATCGTTATTTTTATCGATTGTAACTCGATGAAGATGTCTTACCTCCGCGGCCTGTCCAGTCGGTGTGGAAAAAATGTCCTCGTGGCTGATCGATGCGCTCGTAGGTGTGCGCACCGAAGTAATCACGTTGCGCTTGAAGTAAGTTAGCTGGTAACTGGGCTGAACGATAACTGTCAAAGTAATTAAGTGCCGCAGATAAAGCAGGCGTTGGGATGCCACTTTGAATAGCTATCACAAGAATTTTCCGTAAACTATTAATCGACGCGTTTACCTTTTTCTTAAAGTATCCATCGAGTATAAGATTTTCAAGTTGAGGATTTTTCTCATACGCCTCATAAATTCGATCTAAAAATGCAGAGCGAATAATACAACCGCCTCGCCAAATCAGGGCGATATTGCCTAGTTTTAGTTTCCAGTTAAACTCATTAGAAGCGTGCTTCAATAAGTCAAACCCTTGTGTGTACGATAGCAGTTTCGCTAAATATAAAGCTTTTCGAGCGTCTTCTACAAAGGAATCCGGGTCTTTGATAGAAACACTTTTTAACGGTGGATAATGCGATGATGCAGCGTTCCGCTGGTCTTTCAATGAAGAAATAATCCGTGCATAGACCGACTCGCTAATCAAAGTGAGTGGTGTCGGCAGATCTAATGAAGCATTAACCGTCCATTTTCCAGTTCCTTTTTGACCTGCGGTATCAAGAATTTTATCAATCAATGGCAAGCCGTCTTGATCAGTAAAAGCCAAAATATCACTGGTAA
The DNA here is from genome assembly GCA_007117885.1 of Candidatus Izemoplasma sp. Classification (GTDB taxonomy): domain Bacteria; phylum Bacillota_I; class Bacilli_A; order Izemoplasmatales; family Izemoplasmataceae; genus CSBR16-104. Next base: position 3,288 of record SKFS01000150.1, on the reverse strand, counting down.
TCTCGATTAAATAACTCTTTAAATCAGTGGTATTCCACTGCTTAAAAATCGTGCTTAGTTGTAATGGCGATTGGTTTAGAATCAAACGTAAAATGGCGTAGATTTCACTGATTAATTGCATATCACCGTACTCAATGCCATTATGCACCATTTTAACAAAGTGTCCGGCACCTTCAGGACCCATCCAATCAGTACAAACCTCATTTCCATTTACTTTCGCGGCAATCGCCTCAAAGATAGGACGAATGAACTGCCATGCCTCCTCGCTTCCTCCGGGCATGATCGATGGTCCTTTTAGGGCCCCTTCTTCGCCACCAGAGATACCCGCGCCAACATAAAGAAAGCCCCTTTTCTCAAGTTCTTTCAGCCGACGATTCGTGTCGAGATAAAGTGAGTTTCCGCCATCGATAATAATATCACCTTGATCGAGCCAAGGCACAAGCTGAGCAATGACTTGATCAACGGGATTTCCAGCTTTAATCATTAAAATTATCTTGCGCGGTTTTTTGATGTCTTCCACAAGTGTTTTTAAATCGGTCGTCCCACGAATGTTTTTACTTTTAGCACGACCGTTAAGAAAATTGTCAATTACAGTTTGCTTGCGTGAAGAAACGATAACACGATACCCTTGACTCTCAATGTTTAAGGCTAGGTTTTCTCCCATCACCGCAATACCAACTAAGCCTATATCCGATTTTTCTTTCATGGTATCCTCCTTTTGCTAGAGTATCTCTTTACATCTATCATAGCATATTCACTTTAAATGCTCCTAGGATAAACAATGGCAAATAAAAAAAGCCTAATATAGGCTTATCGACGGAAATGTTTATCAAAAACACGAAGGTCACGATCGTGATTATTTTCTTCCATACTTCTTTTCTTATAGGATTCTGTATAACCAGTTCGTGCAAAGGCACTAAACAAAACAATCAAAATAATTGCACCAAAACCAATGAATAACCACATAGAAATTCCTCCTTACTACTCTTCTCACTCTAATTTTACCACAAATCTCATTATAGTGATAGGAGATTAGATGCCAACAATGTGATTAATTAGAATTTTTTCATTCAATCATTATAAACGAAAAACAATGATTATCCCGATCACGGTAATGGGATATCCCTTGAAGAGGTTGATTTTTTGTATTTTTTTGTAATACATGTCTGCATTAGATAGCTTTAAACATCATTTTAACATTATGTAAGCCCTTTTATTTGTGTTTTTTTTATGTTACAATTACCTAAAATAAGAAATTTGAAAGGGGAGTTTTATGTACACAATCAACGATAAAGTCGCGATTATTACAGGTGGGGCAAGTGGGATTGGACTGGCCACAGCGAACGCCATTTTAGAAAAAGGGGGTAAAGTTCTTCTAGCCGACTATAATCAAGAGGCGCTCGATGCGGTGACGCGTGAGTTGAAGAACAAAAAGTTGCCTGTTGAAGGATTTGTTGCAGATGTTAGTAACGAAGACGATGTCAAGAACATGGTTGGCGCTGCGGTAAAAGCTTTTGGTAGACTTGATATTATTTTTAACAATGCAGGCATTGGTGTTTTAGCTGAAACAGAAACGCTCACTTTTGAAGACTACAATAATGTCATCAAAATTAATCAAGACGGGGTCTTCTTTGGCTGTAAACATGCGATTCCTGAAATGAAAAAAGTCGGAGGTGGCGTAATTGTAAACACTGCTTCTATTTTAGGACTTGTTGGTCAACAAGGCGCGTTTGCTTACAATGCCTCTAAAGGCGCTGTCAACTTAATGACCAAATCATTAGCTTTAGAAGTTGCCCCTCAAAACATTCGTGTGAACTCCGTTTGTCCAGGATATGTTGAGTCAGGTATGGTCAACAAAGAAGCCTTGGGCGATTATTATGAAACATTGGTGGCCCGTCATCCTATCGGACGAATCGGGGTTCCAGAAGAAATTGCCCATGCCGTAGTATTCTTAATTGAGAATGAGTTTATGACTGGATTCAACTTAGCAGTTGATGGTGGGTACACCGCTCAGTAAGCAAAACAAAACTGGCTCTGAATGTTCAGAACCAGTTTTTTTTATGGCTTATACATCAATGTTTAAGTTTAATCATCGTAGACAACAAATAGTGCGTATGTTCCCGAATACCAGTTGTTATAAGAGCTAACAATCACAACGTATGTTCCAGGTTCAAGATTGACTGTCATTTTAAAATCGTTCGTATAACGCCCATCAATGAAGTTATCATCGTTGAAAGCAATAATTGTACCTTCCGAATTTTCCAGTTGTCCGAATGAATCAAAGGTCGAGTAAACATAAATACTGTACCATCCCGCAGTTTCAATCGTTATCTCATGACGTTTTTGCTCCCCTTCTTCAAGGCTTCCTTTTAGTAGTGGAGCTGGATAATCATGATCGCGTTCAACATAGAGGTCATAGCGACCGTAATCATCATAGAAGTAGCCACTTACTTCAATAACGTATTGTCCTTGGGTTAAATAGATAGGAATATTAAAGTCAAGGTTCCCAAAGCCATCGTCATCTTCAGTGATATACACGCCATCAATCGTTTCTAAAACGCCGTAAGAATCAAAGACTGAACTGACAAAAATCTCATAAAAACCATCTTCTGTAATCGTAATAATATGTCTGTTTGTCTCACCTGGACCAAGTGTCGCCGATAAAAGTGGGTCCCCATAACTCACAGGGTCTTCACCATCACCACCGTTGTCGCCGATGAGATTAAAATCAGGAAGGTTAATCGTAGTGGTGCCAATGTTTGACACATTAATCTGTAAACTAACCGGTTCATCATCCTCATACCCTGTCACTAACCAAACTGAACTGCCATCGTTGTTGACTTGAATGCTAAATCCTTCAATGTCCTCAGCATCATCCCCAAAGACAACAGCAAAGTGTTCTGGTTTAAGTTCAAAACGGGTAGCACTGACTTTTTCAAACCAATCGACCAATAAGCCATCCTCTAAGAGTTCTAGTAACATGATGTCTAACTCATCATCGTACGCTGGATAACGGAACCATTGGTCATCATTAATGAGGGTGTAGGTGTAGTAGGTTCCATCTTCTAAGATGGTGTAGTAGCTAAACTCAAGCTCTCCTTCGAAGAGAATTTCGTAAAAAGCAATGTCATTTGCCACTTTTAATGTCATTTGAAAACCATCCATATCATCGCCTTCAAGCAACATGACAATCGTCATATTGGTTTGTGTGACAAATAATTGTTGGAAGGTTGCAGCCAATACCGCTTCGGGTGATCCTGCTACAGGACTCCCGTTAGTATCACCATT
>SKFS01000043.1 GCA_007117885.1 Candidatus Izemoplasma sp. | reverse complement strand
CTGTGGCGAAGTGGTTAACGCTCCGGATTGTGGCTCCGGCATTCGTGGGTTCGATTCCCATCAGTCGCCCCAAATTTGGGCTATGGCCAAGTGGTTAAGGCATCGGACTTTGACTCCGACACCGGTGGTTCGAATCCACCTAGCCCAGCCATTGTTGCGGGTGTGGCGGAACTGGCAGACGCGCTAGACTTAGGATCTAGTTCTTCGGAGTGCAGGTTCGATTCCTGTCACCCGCACCAATCGAAAATAAAACACAGCGTATCTACGTTGTGTTTTTTTGATTTACTCAATGTTTTTAATGGCTTCTTTTAACGCATCAACACGGTCTAAACGCTCCCAACTCAAATTGAGATCATTTCTGCCAAAGTGGCCGTAAGTTGATGTTTGACGATAAATGGGTTTTTTTAAATCGAGTGTATCAATAATGGCTTTTGGTCGAAGATCAAAAACCATTTTAATGGCTTGTATGATTTGATTATCACTGTAAGTACCAGTGTTAAAAGTATCAACACGGATACTGGTTGGCTGACTAACACCGATCGCATACGATATTTGGATTTCACAGCGATCCGCTAGCCCTGCAGCAACAACATTTTTCGCAACATACCGTGCTGCGTATGCACCACTTCGATCAACTTTAGTTGCGTCTTTACCACTGAAAGCGCCACCCCCATGTCGTGCATAACCACCATACGTATCGACAATAATCTTTCTACCTGTTAAACCAGAATCACCATGCGGACCACCGATGACAAACTTTCCAGTTGGATTAATGTAGATTTTTGTTTGGTCATCGATAAGTTCTTTAGGTATTACAACATCAATGACTTCTTTTCGTATATCTCTATGGATTTGTTCTTGTTTAATATTCGGTGCATGCTGACTTGAGACTACCAAAGCATCCACTCGTATCGGTTGATCATTCTCGTCGAACTCAAGGGTAACTTGTGTTTTACCATCCGGTCTTAAATACGTCAGTGGACCCCGTTTTCTTACTTCAGCAAGGCGTCTTGCAAGCTTACTAGCTAACACTGCCGTTAACGGCATATACTCAGGTGTTTCGTTTGTAGCATAGCCAAACATAATCCCTTGATCACCCGCACCAAGGTCTTTAGCGTGACTCTCTTTCTCATCCACACCAATCGCAATATCGGGCGACTGTGGATCAATCGCCACCAGCACACCCATTGTCTCGGCATCAAAACCGTACTTACCGCGGTCATAACCAATTTCTTTGACGACATCACGGACGATTCTTTGAATATCGACATACGTCTTTGTCGTTATTTCACCCATAACTAAGACTAAACCTGTCGTCACTGCCGTTTCACAAGCAACACGTGCTTCAGGATCGTCTGAAAGTATTTTATCAAGAATAGCGTCGGAGATTTGATCACATATTTTATCAGGATGACCCTCAGTCACGGATTCTGAAGTGAATAATTTGCGGTTTTTCATCATTGCAATCAACCTTTCTACGTTAGCATTGAACCCATTGTATCAAAAACAGGTAAAATTGAAAAGCACTATAAGACATTAGTGTTTAGCGTGATCATCAGAGACCGATCCATTTTTCTTTTTCGGTACCGGATCGTAACCTCCCTTACTGAGAGGATTGCAGCGAAGAATGCGCCATAGTGTGAGGAGTGAGGCATAGAAAAAATTCCTTGTTTCAAAGGCTTCTTTAGCATAGTGACTACAAGTTGGACGATAACGACAAGTCGGCATCGTATTTTGGCTGTGGCTTTGATACCAAGCGATGAATTTTAAGACAACTCTTTTCATAGATTTCACCTTAATATCATGATACCAAATGTTCTTTAGTTTTACCACAAAAGTCGCTTACGAATGCAGGGTAATATTATCTAATAGGTGGACAATGATAGCTTAGATATGGTAGAATACTAGGCGGTGATAATATGGAAACATCGAAAGCAATCACAGCGTTTTATGATTACTTAGACCATGTCTCTGAACGGTTTTCTAATACCATGAAAAAATCGTATTTAGAAGGCTTAAACGAAGCACTAAACTTCCTGCTTGATGATCGTGTCGGATTTGATAATGACGACCTAAAAGCGTTTTTTATTAAACACAAATCAGCGGTCATCCATCAAACATTTACGAAAGAAACCATTCGTAAAAGCATTCAGCTCGCCTTATTAAGAGGATTCAAGTATGACCGTATCACGAACGCTCAGATGACACCAGATACCATTGGGATTTTTCTGAGTTACTTAGTTAAAAAACTCTATTCGATGCGTTCACTTAAAATCTTAGACCCACTCGTAGGAACCGGAAATCTCATTGCAGCACTCGCCAATCATTTAGAAACACCGGTCTTTGTTCACGGTATCGATGACGACCCACTAATGTGTGCTCTAGCGCGTAACGTATTTGATGCACTTGAAATAGATCATCAAATATTTCATCAAGACACATTGACGTTCAATCATGCGAAATATGATTTAATCGTTACTGACTTTCCGCCAAAGAGTGTTTCACAGAAGAGCGGTTATCTGCCGTATTACACGATTGTTCATCATTTAGAGCACATTCACGAAGGACAATACTTTATTGCCTTAATCGAAAATGATTTTTTTGATCAAAAAGCACAAGGAACATTTCGAAAACTACTTGATGAGAAAGCGCATTTGTTCGGTATAATTAAGTTGGATGAAAGTTTATTTAAGACCCATCCTAAAAGTATTCTCATCCTTAGGAAAAAGACCCACGAGAAGGAAAAAATCGATGATTTTCTAATTGTTGATTTACCGAGTTTTACCGATATTGAAGCATTTAATAAAGCATTATATAAAATGGATCAGTGGTTTAAAAAGAAAGAGGTTGATGTACAATGAAAATTATGGCTGTAAACGCAGGAAGTTCATCATTAAAATTTCAGTTATTGAAAATGCCAGAGGAAACAGTTATTACGAGCGGCGTCGTTGAACGCATCGGGTTACCAAGTGCAGTTTTCACAATTAAAGTAAACGGAGAAAAGTATTCAGACACCATGGATATTCCCGATCATCGTGTCGCGGTCAATCTTTTACTCGATAAACTTGTCGATTTAAGTATTGTCAAAAGCTATGATGAGATTAAAGCTGTCGGCCACCGTGTTGTCCATGGTGGTGAAGCATTTAGTGATTCTGTAGTGATTAATCACGAAGTTATTCAAGCGATTGAAGATGTAAGTGACTTGGCACCACTTCATAATCCCGCCAATCTTACAGGGATTAAAGCATTTCAAGAAGCGCTACCCCAAGCACCTCAGGTTGCGGTTTTTGATACCGCATTTCATCAAACGATGAAAGAGGACGCATACATGTATTCAACACCGTATGAATGGTATGAAAAGTATCGCGTGCGTAAGTATGGTTTTCACGGAACCAGTCATAAATATGTATCCCAACGTGTCGCAGAGATGCTTGGTAAAGATATAAAAGATGTGAAAACCATCGTTTTACATATTGGCAACGGTGCCAGTATTTGTGCCGTTGATGGTGGTGTCAGTGTGGATACATCAATGGGCTTTACCCCGTTAGCGGGCATTCCTATGGGAACCCGGAGTGGCGATATTGACCCAGCGATTATCGAGTTTATCACAACGAAAGAAAACAAGACAGTCCAACAAGTGATGAATGACTTGAATAAAGGGTCTGGCTACTTAGGTATCAGCCGTGTTTCAAGTGATTCGAGAGACTTATGGGACGCGGCCTATAAAGGTGATCGACGAAGCTTATTAGCGATTGAAAAACAAGTGAAGATGATTGCTGATTACATTGGCGCTTATTATTTAACGATGGGCGGCGTTGATGCCATTGCTTTTACAGCGGGTGTTGGTGAAAATGCGCCGAATACTCGAGAATTAATTGTAAATCGTTTAGGGGCTTTAGGTGCTGAACTCGATTTAGAAGCGAATAAAGCACGGGGAGTTGAAACAGTTATCTCAAGTGAAAACTCTAAGGTACATTTATTGTTAGTTCCGACCAATGAAGAGGTAATGATCGCAAGAGATACCGTTCGTTTAACACAGTAAAAAGAAAATTTCGTATTGTAACGTATTATTCGGGTAAGGAGGAATAATATGAAACGATACGTTTTTTTATGGTTAGGCTTAGGCGTTTTATTTGCCTTTTCTACGATGGCAGTTAACGCTGAAGAAGAAACAGATTTAGACTATCAACGATCCCTCGATGATTTCGGTGTCTACACCTTTGAGTTAACCGCTACAGGAAAACATAATTTCACCGTTAGAATCGGCTGTAATGAAGTACGATACTACGCCAATGCCGCGTTTATTAACGACGAACTCATCTATGTATATGGCTACGTAAACGATCGGCAAAGTGCATCCTATTATCAAGCGTGGTTGTGGGTGTTAGATGCCGCCGGTAATACACTCTATAGTCGAGTGATGCAATGGGGTGAACTAAGCGAAATTGTCAATGTCTTAAAGTTTGAAGAAGGCTGGATGTTTATAGTTGAGGAAAGCAGTATTGATAACGATAATTATCAGTTTCAACACACCCATTTGATTGTTTTTGATCCCTATTACGCTCAGTATCAAAGCGCCGCATTAGATTTTCAAATTGTTCGAACCTACTATGAGGATAATCGCTGGTTTTTAAGTCGCCAATACCACGGGCATTACAGTCTTGCGGTCAATTATGATTTAGACTTCTTTTGGGCGGATGAACTCATTGGTGTAACGGCATACCAAGAGTTTTATGGTAGCGTAACGATTGAGTTTATAAATAGTGTTTTAATCAATGGGGAACGGTATATAAACGGCGCGGTAATCGACTATCCAGGTCACTATATTTTACAGTTTGATGAACAAGTCATCCCCTTTACAGTGCATCCTGAAATTATCGGTATTGTCGATGGGTTGCAGACGAGTCAAGCGGTGGCGTTTGACTTGTCACAAGGACAGTTATTTTTAAATGATGAGCTTTATGTATCAAACACATTGATTGATCAACCTGGGCATTACACTTTTAAAGTTAAAGGCATTAATCACTATGAATACTCGCTTTCATTTACGATTGATGCAAACCTACAAGGTGTACTGCACAATCAGGTCTATGCGTCCCCTCGAACGTTAATTTTTAATGGTCAAGGCTATCTTAATCATCGGCCTCTTCGTTCGGGCACAGTGATAAGCGAAGAAGGCATCTATGCGCTTGATATTTATGGCGTTAACGGATACCACGAGCATCATCGCTTTCATATCATCACGGAAGAAGAGACGAGTGTGAACAACACTATTTGGATTTATCAAGGAGCGCTTATCGGCGTTTTGGTCTTATTACTAAGTTATATTGGCTATCATAAGTTTCTTAAGAAATAACACTTACAAGCGCTTTGTAAGTGTTTTCTTACGCTGAAATCACATCGAAAATTAGCGAAAACATGATACAATAATATAAAGGTACGAGGTGACATATGCATCCAATAAGCTTGTTTTTAGAGTCAGCCTATAGTTTTAGTGGGTCCAATATTGACATTGAGACCTTAGTTTTTCATGCACATGAAAAAGGCTATAAAGCCCTAGTGCTAACCGATAAAAAGATGCATAGAGCCTTTCGTTTTTACACGGCATGTGAAGCCCTTGGAATCAAACCCATTATTGGGTTACAAGTTCATTTAGAGGGACTGCTTTCCCTTGATGGTATCGATGTAGTGTGTTATGCAAAAAACACCCAAGGTTATCGAAACTTACTAAAAATATCGTCACTTCAGAGCTACAATAAATCGTTGCCTTTAAGCTTATTTAAGAAATACACCGAGCATATAACAACGATGCTTTATCCTTATCAAGAGGATTGGCACTCCGTAAACGATCACGATGTTGAAACAGTCATCCATGAGCTAAGACTCGTCACAGAGACGTTTATGCTAGCCATGCATCCGTCTTTAAGACCCATTCACCACCCACGAATCCCTACCATTATGGTCGATATGGTACACTATATGAGTAAAGAAGATAGTGAGGTCCATCAAACTTTAAGAGCCATCTTTCAGCTACCGGAAAAGCCTTTAAAAAATGCCCATTTTAAAGCAATTGAAGAGTTTGATTTCAATCGAGACAGCGAATCTAAGATGGTCCAGTTCGTTGACGAACATGGCTATCGTATCGAAAAAAAACCGACGATGCTTCCTGAGTATCCTAATCCGCACAAACTTCCAAGTAAGGACTACTTAAAAGCACTGAGTGAAAAAGGGTTAGAAAAACGTTTAAGCATCATAAAAACATCACGACAACCCTACTTTAATCGTTTACAAGAAGAGTTAGATAGCATTATCTCTTTAGGGTATGCTGACTATTTTCTCATTGTATGGGATGTCATTAGATACGCTAAGCGACAAGGCATTCTTGTCGGACCTGGTCGGGGAAGTGCTCCGGGAAGCTTGGTTGCTTATGCGTTAGGAATTACCGATATTGACCCTCTTGAACACGGGTTATTGTTTGAACGTTTTCTTAACAAAGAGCGCATCACGATGCCAGACATTGACATTGATTTTCCAGATTATGCACGTGAGAAAGTGATTCGTTATACGGAAGATAAATACGGTAAAGAGTTTGTGAGCCATATTTGTACATTTGGAACCTTTTTGAAAAAGAGCGCTTTAAGAGATACGGCACGGGTGCTATCTATTGAAACGAAGTATGTGAATGAAATGAGCCGGAGAGTAGAAAACTACGAATCGATCACAATGATGATTGAGAAGGATAAAGATGCCCAAAACCGTCTTCAACAAGACCCGAAAATAGCACAGTGGTTAACGCGTGCAAAAGCGCTTGAAGGACTACCACGTCATGTTTCAACCCACGCCGCAGGGATTATTTTATCTAAGCAACCGATTATAGAGTATACAGCCATTCAACCCGGTTTATTAGAAATGCATCAAACACAGTATTCCCAAGAGGATTTAGAAGCATTAGGATTACTAAAAATGGATTTCTTAGGGTTGCGAAACTTATCGATGATTGAAGATGTTTTGCAGACCATTAAAACCCATACTAAGGAGACCGTGAATCTTTATACTGTGCCTTTAAACGATGAGAAAACCTTTGAAATGTTACGAACGAAATCCACAACCGGTCTGTTTCAACTGGAGTCTTTAGGAATGAGACAACTAATTAAAGAAATGCAGATTACCCATTTCGACGATATCGTGACCGTGTTAGCATTGTTTAGACCGGGACCCATGGATAGTAAGGAACAGTACTTAAAAAGACGACAAGGACGAGCAAAAATCGCCTACTTAACCCCTGATCTTAAGCCGATATTAGAAAGCACACAAGGGGTATTATTATACCAAGAACAAATTATGGCAATCGGTTATAAAATCGCCGGTTACACGATGACTGAAGCCGATTTACTAAGACGCGCAGTCAGTAAAAAGGATGCCATAGGATTAATGGAGGAACGTAAGAACTTCGTTAGTAAAGCAACGAAAAATGGGTATCAGGAAAGTTTAGCCAATGAAATCTATGATTATATCGTTAAATTTGCCAATTATGGGTTCAATAAAAGTCACTCCGTTGCCTATGCGACAATCGCCTATTGGATGGCATACTTAAAAACGCATTACCCAGCGTACTTTATTGCGGTCTTAATGCAAAATGCCCTCGGTAACGAAAGTCAAATGAACGATTATATGGAAGAAGCTTTTACCTATAATTTAACACTAAGTCGTCCTGATATTCGCTATAGTTCTGAAAAGTTCACACTTATTGATAAGGTGTTATATTATCCTTTATTAGGGGTAAAAAACATTGGGAAAACGCTTTGTTTAGAGATTGAAGCTGAGCGTAAACGGAACCCATTTACGTCATATATTGACTTTATCCATAGAACACAGTCTTTTTTAAATGTTCGTGCATACCAGTTTTTAATCTATGCTGGAGCCCTTGACAGTTTTCCTTTTTCACGCAAGACGATGATAGATAACATCGAAGCGGTCATCCGCTTTAAGGAATACGCTTCGTCGTTAGGGAGCGATGAGTTTGTCTTAAATGAGAGTGCTGAGTTTTCGGAAGCGATTTTGCATCGATATGAGAAGGAAGCGCTTGGATTTACATGGTTTGAAGACCCCTTAAGAGGGTACTACGACATTGTTGAGAAAAACCAATGGCAATGGCTCAAAAGCCTAGAAACAAGTCCCTTAAATACACCGTTAGCTGTGATAGGGTATATTCGGCAAGTTAAAGAGATTAAAACGAAAAAAGGCGATCGCATGGCTTTTCTTACATTGAGTGATCATCGGTATACGATCGAAGCCATCGTTTTTCCTAACGTCTATCAAAGTGTTATGGATAAGTTAAATGTTTTCGGTGTTTATCACTGGCGTGGCACGTTAGAATTAAGACAATCAAAACGCCAATTTATTATTGATCGATTGGAAAGCCTTAAGAAAACATTGCGATAGTGCTATAATTAAAAAAAGAAGGTGGTTAAATGAGAAGTATTGCAGTCCTAACATCCGGAGGAGACGCTCCGGGTATGAACACCGCGATTCGTGCTGTCGTACGAAGTGGCTTTCACTATGGATTGAGCGTTTATGGTGTATATGAAGGCTTTAAAGGGTTGGTTGAAGATGACATTCGTCCTTTAGAACGCGAGCATGTATCGCGGATACTCAATCGTGGTGGAACCGTTCTTCGCAGTGCACGTATTCCTGAATTTAGTGAAGAGAAATATCAACGGATTGCGGTTGAAAATCTTCGAAAAAGAAATATACACGGTTTAGTCGTTATCGGTGGTGATGGCTCATTTAAAGGTGCTTTAGCGCTTCATAAGCTAGGAATTAAATGCATCGGTCTTCCGGGAACAATTGACAATGATATTGCCGCAACTGACTATACAATCGGATTTTTTACCGCTTTAAATACCGCGATGGAATCCATCGATAAGCTACGCGATACATCGTTTTCTCATCAGCGATGCAGCGTCGTCGAAGTGATGGGAAGACATTGTGGTGATTTAGCGTTATACTCCGGAATTGCGGTGGGGAGTGAGTTTATCATTACACCAGAAACAGGGTTCGATCGTGAAAAAACCCTTAAAGCCGTCCAAAACTCTTATGAGAGAAACAAACGTCATGCGATAATCGTTGTCACAGAAAACATGCTTGACGTGCAAACATTAGCTAAAGATATCCAAGCTCACACAGGGTATGAAACTCGGGCTACAGTGTTAGGCCATGTTCAACGTGGGGGAAGTCCTTCGGCGTTTGATCGTGTGATGGCCACTGAGATGACAGAGTATGCCGTGGAGCTTTTAAGCCGTGATATCGGTGGTAAAATAATCGGTTTAAGAGGCATGAATGTTGTGGATTATAATATTGAAGAAGCACTGGAAATGAAGAAAAAAGTCTCCAATAAACGATACGGGTTAGTTGGTAAACTCGTAAATAATGAGGTGAAATAATGATTCCTTTTAATCAAACGAAGATTGTATGTACTATTGGACCAGCTACAGAATCAAAACCGATGATGAGGAAACTCTTTTTAGCGGGCATGGACGTGATTCGACTTAACTTCTCGCATTCAAATTACGCTGAACACGAAAAACGTCTTAATACGATGAAGGAGTTAAATCAAGAGCTCAACACGTATGTCGCGGCACTCCTTGACACACGTGGACCGGAAATTCGAACACATTGTTTTGAAGGTGGGCAAACAACCATTGTATTTGGCTCGAAAGTCAATATTTACATGGAAGAAATTCTTGGCGATTCAACGAAGTTTAGTGTCAACTATCCTAATCTTTATAAGGATGTCAGTATCGGCGGTTTAATTGTCGTTGATGATGGTTATTTAACATTGAAAGTCATCGATATTAATGAAGAGAAAGAAATCATCTACACTGAATCATACAATACACACACCATTAAAGACCGTCGAGGGATTAATGTGCCTGGGGTTGAACTTAATCTTGAGTACTTATCAGAAAAGGATCGACAAGATATCTTATGGGGCTGTAAACACGACATTGATTTTATCGCTGCGTCATTTGTTCGCCGAAAAGAAGATGTTTTAGCGATTCGTGAAGTATTAAAAGCAGGGTGCAATGAAGAAATTCAAATTATTGCTAAAATTGAAAACCAAGAAGGTGTTAACAACATCGATGAGATTACCGATATCGCCGACGGGGTCATGATTGCCCGTGGTGACTTAGGTGTTGAAGTGCCACCTGAAGAGGTTCCTGTTATTCAAAAACATATTATTGCGACCTGTCATGCCAAAGGTAAAATCACGGTCACTGCAACACAGATGCTAGAGAGTATGCAAGTTCATCCTAAACCAACACGGGCTGAAGTGAGTGATGTAGCGAACGCGATTTTAGATGGTACTGATGCGATTATGTTAAGTGGTGAAAGTGCGATTGGTAAATATCCGATTGAAAGCGTTGAAGTAATGCAGAGTATTGCCAAACGCATGGAAAAAGAGATTAAGCGCAATGAGATGATTAAGCGGACGTCTGCGCACATTAAAAAAGACATTGCCTCAAACATTGCTGTGAGTGTCGCCCACACTGTGTTACAAGGACAGGCTAATCTTGTCATTGCACCTACGATGAGTGGAAACACAGCAAGACTATTGTCACGCTTCAGACCGAATACTATGATTCTAGCCTTAGTGCCCACAGCAGAAAAAGCTAGAAGTCTAGCTTTAAATAGCTGTATTAACGCGATTGAGTTTCCCTTAGTTGAAGACACGGAACTCCTTGTTAAAAACGCTATGCAATACGTTAAAGACAAAGGGTTAGTGGTTGCTGGCAACCGTGTCGTTCTAACTGGTGGGTTCCCGATTGGATCAACGACAAACAGTTTACGAATATTGGATGTTGAATAGCTGCTTAGGCGGCTATTTTTTTTATTTTTAAAAAAGTATTTACAAACTATACATAGTATGCTACTATACATTATATAGTAGTTAGGAGGGTCTTATGCAAAGCGTTCAATTAAAAAAAGGCGTGTTAGACTTATGCGTGCTTGGAAGACTGTCCACAGGTGATACATACGGATACGATATTTACCAATCAATCAACAAAGTGCTTGGTATTAGCGAAAGCACTATCTATCCTATTTTGCGAAAGATGGTTAATGAAGTTTATTTAACAACCTACTTACAAGAATCACCAGATGGTCCACCAAGGAAGTATTTTAAAATAACCAAGAAAGGGTTAGAAATGTATCATAAGATGTATCAGGAATGGCAAACGTTGGTACGTCAAGTTGACTATTTAATAATGAGGTGAAATGATGAAAAAACAGTTTTTAGCAGAGTTGAAAAAGTATTTAGAACCACTAAATACATCGGAACGAGATGAAATTATACGCTTTTATGAAGAACGTTTTGAAACGGGATTACGCTATGAAGGGAAGACTGAGGAAGAAATTGTTGATGAGCTTGAATCGCCCAAGCAAATTGCTCGAAATGTTTTAGAAGAGTATGGCTATCGAGTAAGGATGGTTGATGCGCATGAAGAGGTTTCGAATGATATAAAGGTTGGCTCTATTATAGGTTTAATCTTGTTTGATATCTTTTTAGCTTCTTTTTTAGTGCCAGTACTATTTAGCATATTTGTCGGTGTAGGAAGTAGTTTGATCGCCTTTATAGGCGCCATGTTGCTACTGCCATTCGTTGAAGGCACTGTCAATTTACCACTGGTTTTCTTTTCTTTAGGCTTTGGCTTCTTGTGGTTTTTACTGGTCCTTTGGTTATGGGATGTCTTGATTGGTTTTATCACTTGGTTGCTTCGCTGGCATTTAGAAGTGTTTCGCTATTCGAAAACAAAAGACGTTGTTCGTTCATTACGCAAACTACGTTTCCAATCACTTTTGCGCCGTTCACCGAAGTTAATGCGGACACGGCAAACATTGTCACTGATTAGTGTACTTTTCATTATTGGTGGATTGATTGGCAGTGTAGTACAGTATGGTACCTTTAATTTCGATCAGGTGAATGAACCTCTTGTTGAGGAAACTTATCAGTTCGAAGTGGCTGATGACGATGTTTTAACGATTGTCGCGGATATTAGTTTTGCCAACACGGTCGTTCGTAGAGGCAATGTGACAGAAATTCAAGTGAGAACTGAGTTCTTTGAGACGCATCCCCTAAATGTGGACTTTAGTCACGGCACAGTTCAGCTACAACTGACACAAGAAGATCAAAGCATTCGCAACTGGTTTCGTGTCGGGTCACTGTTTAGCTTTTTAGCGTCAACACCGTCAGTGGAGATTCTTGTACCTGAATCCGTCGATGTAAAGATTATCGATTTAACCATGAGTTCAGGAAGAGTCACAATCGATGGCTTCACAGCTGAAGAAATCCGTGTGCATACCTTAAATGGGACAGTTAGCTTAGATCGTATTCAAGCACCCATCATTGATGTGAGAACATCCAATGGTCGGATTGAGTTAAAGGATATCGTCTCAGAAGATATTACGTTAAGAAGTAGTAACGGCAAGCTCGTCTTAAACAATGTTAAGGCATCTGAGTACGATTTATCAACATCTAATGGCAATATCGAACTCAGCAATTTAAGTACAGTTAATGAGCCGGGGAGTAAACTTAGTGCGACAACCTCAAATGGCTCTTTAATCTTAGAAGATGTTTACATTTACGATGTTCGTTTGCGAACATCAAACGGGAGTATTAACTACACAAACACCGATTTAAGCTTCATTTTAGATCGCTTGGATGCACACACAACGAATGGCTCTGTGACAGTTAATGTACCGTATCAATCATCGTAAGCATTTTCTGCATAATCGTTAAATAGTGTGATATAATAGAATCCGACCGAACATTCGGTCGGGTTTTTATAGGAGGGTTTTTATGAAAAGTTTAATTCAGTTTTCTGTCAATAAAGCCATCACAGTTTTTATGGTGGTCCTCGCTGTAGGCGTTTTTGGGGTCGTTTCGTTTACCCGATTAACGACAGATTTGTTCCCTGATGTCAATATTCCTTTCGCTGTCGTTGTGACGACGGTGCCTGGTGCGACACCAGACGAGGTGGAAGCGAGAGTATCGGTTCCCTTGGAAACCAACTTCCAGACAGCAACAAATATTCAAGAAGTTACGTCGATGTCACAAGAAAATGTTTCCATGATTTTACTGGAATTTTCTCAAGGCACAGACATGTCTCAAATCACGGTCGAACTCCGAGAAAATCTTACTGCGATGATTGATTTTCTGCCCGATGAAGCATCCACACCGATTATCTTCACGCTCAATCCTAACATGTTACCGATTATGACGTTTAGTGTGACGTATGAAGGCAAGGATTTAGAGGCATTAACTGACTGGGTTAGCGATGAGTTAAGACCGCAGATTGAACGGGTCCCTGGAGTTGCGAGTGTTTCGATTAGTGGAGGATTTGAATCAGAAATTCGGCTATTTTTAGATCAAGATGCGATGGATATGATTAATGCACAGTTTGCTATGATACCTAACAATGAGTTTGAGTTAGATCGTGACTATATCGAAGGTATTTTAACGGCACAGAATTTCGCCTTTCCTGCAGGATTTGTGCGTATCTCAGGCATCGACTATCTTGTTCGTGTCGGGGATAGCATAGAGAGCTTAGAAGAATTAGAACAGTTAACACTGTTTTCATCGATGGGTCAAACGATTACCTTAAAGGATGTTGCAACAATTGAGTTTGTTGAATCGAATCAGCAACGGTATTCAAAAGTAAATGGTGAGGATGCCCTAACAATTTCCATTCAAAAGGGCAGTGATTTTGCGACCACTGATGTCACCGATGCTGTAAATCGTGTTTTAAATCGTATGCTTGAAGATGAGGATGTCACGATTGTTATGTTGTTAGACCAAGGTGAGTACATCAATCAATCAACAAGCAGTGTGACGAACAACTTGTTGATTGGTGGTTTATTAGCAATAGCCATCTTATTTTTGTTTTTACGCAATTTACCCGCGACATTCGTCGTCGGCGTAGCCATTCCAATCAGCCTGCTATTTGCGGTGGTACTGATTTATTTGTCAGGGATAACCTTAAACCTTGTTTCTTTAGGAGGACTAGCTTTAGGGATTGGAATGCTTGTTGATAACGGGATTGTTGTTATTGAGAATATATTCAGATTAAAAAAAGAAGGTGCAAGTAAAAAAGAAGCCGCGATTTATGGTACTCATCAGGTTGCAGGTGCCATTACAGCGAGTACGCTCACCACAATCGGTGTCTTCTTACCGATTATGTTCATCGAAGATTTTATCCGAGAAATTTTCTATCAACTTGCTTTAACCGTCGCCTTTAGTTTAATTGCCTCATTGTTTATAGCATTAACACTTGTACCGGCCTTATCGGCAAAAGTACTGAGTGGCAAATCGATTCGTAAAAGTGCAAAAAAGGAGTCAAAGTTTAAAGTTATTCAAGAAGGCTACGGGAAAGTCCTTACACTTATTCTGCGCGGAAAGTCAATTGTCATGATTGCTGTCTTAGTACTATTTATCGTATCGATTGGTTTAGCAACCAGTCGTGGGTTTGAATTTTTTCCAGCTACCGATGAAGGAGCATTGAACATTTCTATTGAAATGGATCCGGATGCACCTTTAGATTTTGCGGCGTTTACCGAGGAACTCGACCGACTCTATGAGGATTTACGAGACTATCCAGATATTCAGTCAATTGGGATTTCTTTAGGCGGCGGCATGTTTATGCTTGGGGCTCCCACGGGTGATTCCGCAAATATTAGTGTTGTTTTACGCGATAGCCGTAGTATTACAACGCTTGAAATGCAAGATGAGATTACCCGCTTATTGGAAAATGAGTATCCTCAGTTTAGTTTTGAAATATCCGGGACACAAGGTGATGTGGGGGCCTTGGTAGGAAGCGGTGTCCAAGTTCGTGTCAAAGGATTAGAACTCGATCAATTACGCAATGAAGCGGGTAATATAGCCACGTTGCTCGAAGATATCGATGGGTTACGCGACATTGATCCTGGATTTGGACGCGAAGCACGCGAAGTTAAAATTACCGTCGATAAAGATTTAGCGATGCAGTCATTTTTGACCGTAGGGCAAGTTCTCGGCCAAGTCAATGAGTTTTTATCAGGGCCATCGAGTATTGGACAAGTACGTTTAAATGCACGAACGTATGCGATGTATATTTATGAAACAGGGGACGAGAGTCGTCGCAGTGTTGATGATATCGAGGCGATTAGGAACTTAGAAATAGTGAGCCCAACAGGGAGTGCAGTGTTATTGAGCGAGATTGCTGAAGTGGATATTCAACCAGGATTTAGTCGCATTACGCGTGTCGATGGTTCCCGAGCCATTACGGTGAGTGCAGAGTTTGCTACAGGCGTAAATGTGACTGAGGTATCTCAGGAGATCGAGAGACGTTTAGCAGATTATCCGTTACCTGATGGTTATGAGTATGAGATTCTCGGCGAAAACGAAGAAGTAATGGCAGCCATTCAAACCTTATTATTAGCCGGCATTTTAGCGATTTTGATTGTTTACATGATTATGGCGAGCCAGTTTCAATCGTTGGTTTATCCGTTTATCATTATGTTTACGATTCCACTTGCTTTTACTGGCGGATTCTTAGCGCTATACCTCTTTAACTTTCCAGTCAGTGTGGTCGCTGTCATCGGTTTAATTATTCTTTCTGGAGTTGTTGTCAATAATGGCATTGTTCTTGTTGATTATATTAACCAGCTAAGGGAAAAAGGATGGGTGCTTAAGGAAGCACTTATCGAAGCGGGCAAAGTAAGAATCCGACCGATTTTTATGACCGCCCTAACAACCATCTTAGCACTCTCGGGTCTTGCTTTAGGCTTTGGTGAAGGCGCCGAGTTAATGCAACCACTCGCTTTAACAGCAATCGGCGGATTGATTTATGCAACGATTCTTACTATCTTTGTTGTGCCAATCATGTATTATGGTATTACGCTTTATGGTCGATATATTTTTGGTGGATTGCTCGTTTTAGGTGTGCTTTTTGCCGGGTATTTAATGATGGCAGAAGCAGGATATTACTTAATCGCTTCGATCATCATATCTATACTTATCACGTTAGGACTCTTCTTAGTACCTAAAACACGACAGGAAAAGCCGATCAAGGCTAGAGAAAACGAGAAACAGCAACCTAAAGATGAGTTGGATCGTTTTATCGAAGAAGTGATTAAATCATGAAAGAAAAAAAAGAAGCGATTTTACGTACGGTCCTCGAAATGATTTCAGATCCGAACTATGAAAAACCGCTAACGATTGCTAATATTGCTAAGAAAATGGCGATGGGGAAAAGTACGATATACGAGTATTTTGACACAAAAGAAGCGATGATAAAAGACGCCACGTTTTTAATGGTTGAAGAAAACTTGCGAGTGATATTAGAAAATAATGATCCTTCTAAAGTCGGCTTTAAGAACGCATTTTATAACCATTTAGAGCGATCGATTAGCATCGCTAAGGATCATCGTATGACAGAAGAGATGATGCACAATATTGAATGGATAAAAGTTTCCAATCGATACCGGGATGAGATGATTGAACAACTGATGGTTTTTTATGATAAAACCAAAGCACAGATGGCGTTAATTTTTAAACAAGGGATTAAAGAAGGCATTGTAAACGAATTAAAGCTACAAAACCAGTCGATGGCTATTGAAGCATTATTGGTTGGCACCATTGTCTCTTCAGCAACACCGCACAATCAGTGGGATGTAAAGACCCTAATTGAAACGATATACGCGACACTCTTAACGTTGTGTCAATAAAAAGAAGCGCTGAGTTTTCACTTGGCGCTTTTTCTAGCTATTGTACCGTTTCTATAGGGTAACATTTACACGTTAAGTCATGATAGTAAAAAACATGGTACTGATTAAATAAATAAGCAACGATACTGTGTTTAAACAACTGATTGATTGAGAGTTGATGACGATCCTTTATGACTTCAAAGCAGGCGTGTTTTTGGGTTTTATTTTCAACGATGGGAAAGTAGCACTTTGGTTTAATCTTCGCGCGTTTTAAGTAAAGGAAGCGTAGTTCATCGATCGATTTAATCGGTAGATTCTTAGTGGTTAAGAAAGCTTCGTAATGGCGATACAATTCATCGAGTTGATAGCGATGAAGATTGACATTTCGAGTTTTTAAATGCTGTGACAATTGATAGAAGAAATCAAACGCGTTTTCGCGAGTGGCATGATGATAGACTAAACGGTTGAACAGGTTTTTATTATGAAAAACGTTTAAGACTTGTTCAACCTCACGAATTACAGTTAAGTCAGCATGAGATAAGTCGTCATGTTGAGTAATTTCATACGGTGCTGTCTGCTGAAACTGGTAACCAAAACGTGCAGCTTGAAGCCGTATTTTCGTGCCTCTTAGCATTTTTAGAAACCCTAGTTGAAGTTCTTTTGCACCGAGTTGATACACCGTGTTAAAGGTTTCTTTAAAGCGCGCTAGGTTTTCTTTCGGTAAACCAGCAATTAAATCAAGATGTAAATCAATAATGTCGCCATCGATTATTTTCTGGAGTGTGTTAAACAAGATTTGATGGTTTTGGTGTCGATCAACAAGTTGATTGGTAAGTGAATGTGTTGACTGTATGCCCACTTCGAAACGAAAGAGCTTTTTCGGCGAGTGTTTGTGGATATAGTCGATGATGGTCTCATCGAGACGATCAGCGGTGATTTCGAACTGATACGATTGACCTTTGCGATGGTTTTTAATGATGGCATCGATAATCGCAAGCATTGAGCGATTCGCATTGAACGTACGATCGAGAAACTTGATGGTCGTTGCCCCATGTTTGATTAAGTAATTAAGGTTATTCAATACTGAGTCTAAAGGAAAGAAGCGAACCTTCTTTTCGAGGGAAGATAAACAATAGCTACATTGATAAGGGCAGCCCCGACTGCTTTCCAGATAATGGATACGGTGAGGAAATGCGGGCAGATCACTCACCTCAAAATGAGGACTCTTAAGCGAACTCAAATCTTCGATTTCACGAATGGGGTAATCGTTGTTATAGCTCGCAAAGTTATGATTGATATCGAGGGGTTTAAGATTATGGTAATAGGCAATAATTGAATCAAAAACGCGTTCCCCTTCGCCTTTTACGACACCGTCTATCGGCCAATGACGCAAAAAGTGTTCTGCATCATAGGACACTTCAGGCCCTCCTAATATAATCGGAATATCGAGCGATTTTCTAAGCTCGAGTACAATCGCTTTAATCATTTCAACATTCCAAATATACGTGCTAAATCCTAGAAGTGTCGGTGTCGCGTGAACAATTGTTTCGGTAATATATTCAAGGGAATCTTTAATGGTAAACTCCATATATTCAACCTGAAAAGCACTGTTTGCTTTTAATAAGCGAACAGCGTTGTTTGTGTGGATGTATTTTGCGTTCACTGCGATGAGTAATGGTTTCACACTATCACATCCTTGATGGTAATATTGTATCATACGCTGTCGCTTTGTGGTAAAATAATAAAGGTGGTGATAACGTGAAACCGTATAAACTTGTCACAGAATATCAGCCCATGGGTGATCAAAAACAAGCCATCCACAAAATTGTGGAAAACATTCACCAGGGCATTAAAGAACAAGTACTTCTAGGCGCAACCGGAACTGGAAAAACCTTTACAATGAGTAATGTTATAAAAGATTTGAATAAGCCAGTTTTAGTTTTAGCGCATAATAAGACGTTAGCGGGGCAATTGTATTCAGAGTTTAAGGAGTTCTTTCCCGAAAACCGGGTTGAATATTTTATATCTTACTACGATTACTACCAACCTGAAGCGTATGTTCCTAGCCGTGATCTATACATTGAAAAAGATGCACAGACAAATGATGAAATCGATGAGCTAAGACATAGTGCAACGGCTTCGTTATTAGAAAGAAACGACGTGATTGTGGTCGCGAGTGTTTCATGTATTTACGGTATTGGTGATCCTGAAGATTATAAAGATGCGACGTTAACGTTAAGAACTGGCGATGTTTTCGGAAGAGATGCCTTACTCAATCGCCTTGTTGATATGCTATTTATCCGCAATGACATCGATTTTACCCGCGGTTCGTTTAGAGTTAAAGGGGACGTTGTAGAAATTTTACCGACCTATCAGAAAGAACGAGGCATCCGTATTGAGTTTTTCGATGAAGAGATCGAACGCATCCGTGCGTTTGATATTGTCACTGGAGAAGTGCTTGAAGATTACACGGTGATAACCTTGTTTCCAGCAACACAGTTCGTCACGAATAAAGCCAAGCTTGAAGAAGGCATTCGGCGGATTGAACAAGAGTTAGAACACCGTTTAGCTCACTTTAAAGAAACCGGTCAAATCGTTGAGGCAGAGCGGTTAAAACAACGCACACGCTACGATATTGAGTTACTTAAAGAAATTGGCTCGTGCAAAGGGGTTGAAAACTATTCTCGGCATTTATCGCTACGGGAAGAAAATGAAACACCCTCAACATTAATGGATTTTTTTGGCAAAGATTACCTACTAATTGTTGATGAATCTCACGTCACTTTACCGCAAGTTCGGGGAATGTATAACGGCGATCGGTCACGTAAACAAACGTTGGTCGATTATGGCTTTCGTTTACCGAGCGCTTTAGATAATCGACCATTAAATTTCACTGAATTTAAAGAAAAGATTCACCAAGTTGTTTATGTTAGTGCGACACCGGGGGACTATGAACTCGCACAAACGGATGCGGTTATCGAGCAAATAATCCGGCCTACCGGCTTGCTTGATCCAAAAGTAGAAGTGCATCCTAAGGAAGGTCAGATTGATCATATCGTCACAGAAATCTATCGCCGCATCAACCAAGGACAAAGAACGTTGATTACGACTCTAACGATTAAAATGAGTGAAGATTTAACAGGGTACTTAAAAGAGTTAGGCATTAAAGTTGCTTACTTACATTCGGAGATAAAATCATTAGAACGGATTGAGATTATCCGCGATTTACGGTTAGGGGTTTACGATGTGTTAGTCGGAATCAATCTGTTGCGTGAAGGGTTAGATTTACCTGAAGTCTCCTACATCGCTATTTTAGATGCCGATAAAGAAGGGTTCTTACGTTCAGAACGAAGTTTAATCCAAACCATTGGGCGGGCCGCAAGAAATGTTGATGGATTGGTTGTTTTATACGCCGATCGTATCACAGACTCAATGCGTGTTGCCATCGAAGAAACTAACCGTCGAAGAGAAATTCAATTAAAACACAATCAAACTTATGGCATTACGCCAAAAACAGTGAAAAAAGCGGTGCGTGAATCTATTCGCATCAAGCTCGAAGCAAAAGAAGAACCGATTAAGGATATTGCGTCACTTTCAAAAAAAGAGAGGGAAGAAGTTATTACCCAACTCAATAAAGAAATGCGCAAAGCTGCAAAAGATTTAGATTTCGAAAAAGCTGCAGAATTACGGGATTTAATTATTGAAATACGTGCGGCTAATTAAGTGCCATTAAGGCACTTTTTCTTTTATGACACTTGTGTCACAAAATCCTTGACACATTATGACACGTGTGTCATAATTAAAATATGAAAGGAGGATCCTATGCCAAAAGACACATTTTTTAGACTTCCCCTCCATAAGAAAAAACGGATTGAAGAGGGCGCGATAGAAACCTTTAATCGGTTAAGCTATGATCAGGTTACTGTGGCCGATATTATTTACGACTGCGACATACCTAGAGGAAGCTTCTACATGTATTTTGAAAATAAGTTTGACCTCTTTAACCATTTGCTTCAAGTTATTCAACAAGATAAGATGACGTTTATGGCTCCGGTTTTAAATCGGATGACTAAAGAACCATTTATAAAACTCTATCCGTCATTGTTTAAAGCGGGTCTTGATTTTGCGAGGAGTTATCCAAAGTTTTACCGTCTAGGGTACCATCTTTTCTACTCCCAAGAACCCGATATGATCAAAATGCAAGAACATTTCATGGCTTTGGGTGTTTCGATGTTAGCGGAGTATGTTAAGGGGGATCAACGTTCTGGTTACATCCGTGAGGATATAGACGCTACGATTGTCGCAACGATGCTTCATCAACTCAATGCACGGGATGTTATGGCCATGTTTTATGAAGGGAAAGAGGATGACGAAATTATCCGTTTTGTAGATGAGATTTTGAAAATTATCCGTTATGGAATTGAAAGAGAGGACGAAAATGGAAAAAGTATTTGAAGTTAAAAATTTACAGTTTACGTACCGGAAAAACCAGATTAAAGCAGTGAATGGGATTAGTTTTGATGTCTATAAAGGCGAAGTGTTTGGTTTGTTAGGACCAAGTGGTGCGGGAAAATCAACGACACAAAAAATCCTTACAAAGTTATTCAAAGACTATCAAGGTGAAATCCTTTACTTAGGGAAAGACCTAAAAACGTATAATAATGATTATTATGAAGATTTAGGGGTGGGTTTTGAGTTGCCTGTCCATTTCTCAAAACTGACCGGTCTTGAAAACATGAAGTTTTTCTCACAACTGTATAAAAACCATAGAGACATCGAAACATTATTAAAAGCGGTGGGGTTATATGAGGATCGAAATCGGATGGTTTCGGATTACAGTAAAGGGATGAAAATGCGCCTTAACTTCGTACGTGCGATGCTAAATGACCCTAAAATCCTGTTTTTAGATGAAGTAACCAATGGTTTAGATCCGAAAAACGCACGAATTATTAAAGATCTTATCCGTCAGTTCAAAGAAGCGGGAGGTACAGTCTTCTTATCGACACACTTGATGAACGATGTTGAGGAGCTCTGTGATCGCGTTGCGTTTATCCGTGGCGGTGAAATTGTTGAGATTGCAACGCCGAGAGAGTTAAAGATTCGCTTTGGGAAACGCGAGTTAAAAGTTGAGTATTTCAATAACGGTACAACGAGTGAAGCGCTCTTTGAACTCGATGGAATTGGTGAAAACAAAGCGTTTCTTGAGTTGATCAATACCTATGAAGTGGAAACTATGCACAGTGGCGAAACATCATTGGATGATATTTTCATTAAAGTGACTGGAGAAGTTGGCAATGTCTAACTTCGGCTTATTGATGAAAGGAGAAATGCTTCGACTTATTAAATACAAAATCATTCAAATAAGTTTCGTTGTCACGATTTTATGGTTACTAATAATCTTTATGATAGGAAGCGATCAAGCCGCGACCTTTGTGCCTATCTTTATTTTTACAGATGCTGCCTTGATGACGGTCTTACTTGTCGGTGCGAGTCTTTTCTATGAAAAACAAGAAAACACCTTGAAAACCCTAATGATTACCCCTTCAGGCTTACACGCAATTATTGCTAGTAAAGTGATTAGTGCAATCTATTTAGCTTTACAGTCAACGGTGATTATCGCCTTGTTTGCGAACTTACTATTTGCTGTAGAAATTCGTTTTATCGCCTTAATTGCCTTTGTAATCGTGATTGCCTTTGCACACACTGCGATTGGCTATACGTTCTCGTTATTTGCTAAAGACTTTAATGAGCTGATTGCTCAAGTTGGGGCGTATATGATTGTTTTTGCGATACCCACTCTTTTCTATGCACTAGGGGTTTTTTCCGAAGTATTTGAGACCGTGTTAATGTTTTCTCCTACGCATGCCGCGTTGTTAATGATTAATTATACTTTCTTTTCATCAACTCGTTTGGTTTTACTGTTAATCGGTCTTGCCTATTTAATAGTTGTGCCGGTTTTACTCTTTATCTATATAATCATTCCTAAATATCCAGAAACGGCGGTGAAGGATTGATGGCTAAATATTCTAAGTTACTCAAGTATGAGTTGAAGAACATTATGAGAGATTCAATGACGAAGGTGTTACTGGTTTACCCTGTATTTATCCTTATTGTAACTTCGTATGTCTTGCCTATTGTGTTAGACCGGTTTGGCGGAGACACACCCGAGACGATCGTCGCATCTTTAGTTATGATTATTATTTTCGCCTCGATTGCGCCTTTTATTACAGCAGCAATGCTAGGGTTCAGTATTTTAGATAATCGCGACGATAATACACTAGATACCATTCGCGTCACACCGATGTCACTTAAAGGTTATGTTGTTTTTAAATCGATTTATGCCTATGTTTTAAGCGTAAATGCCTCATTTCTCATTATGTTTGGAACAAAACACTTATCAGGTGATGGGTATACTATTATGGGTGTAAACTTATTTGATAATTTCACAGCGGGCAATTTATTCATCTATGCACTTGTATCTGGTTTGTTCACACCAGCTTTTGCACTCTTGCTTTCCGCTTTAGCGAAAAATAAGATTGAAGGATTCGCATTTATGAAAGGAACAGGCATGATTGTAATTGTTCCCGCCTTGGCGGTTATTGAGACAATGCAAGATGCTAAACAGTATATTTTAGGAATTGTCCCAATTTTTTGGCCGGTCAAAGGATTGATGACAAGTGCGGACTTACTAACACACCCTAGTAATCTACCATTTGTGTTATACATGGTTATAGGAACGCTTTATATGGGGGTTTTAATACTAATATTCTATAAACTCTTCGACCGCAAGTTACAAGGATAATATAAAAAATACATTTAAGACGCTTAAGAAAATTAAGCGTCTTTTT
>SKFS01000141.1 GCA_007117885.1 Candidatus Izemoplasma sp. | reverse complement strand
CACCCTAATACAGGGTATGGTTATATTGAACCGGGTCAACCTTTTGAGATTGGCTATCAAGTAGCGTCTTTTAAAGAAAAACCTTCTTATGCTGTTGCTAAAGAGTATATCAAGCAAGGGTTTTATTGGAATGCCGGTATTTTTCTTTTTGATACAGCATGGTTTGCCGAAGAAGTGAAAACGCATGCCTCTGATATTTACGAAGCCTTCGCTTCAACAAAGAATTTAGTTGATGCTTTTGGTAAAATTGAGCGTAAAATTTCGATCGATTATGGCATCATGGAAAAGACGGCTTCGGTGGCGGTGGTTCCTTTGCGTATTGGTTGGAACGATTTAGGGACATTCGATGCGTTTTATGATTATCTGGACAAAGACGAACACGGTAATGTACTCTCAGGCGATGTCTTAACCTACGCCTCTAAAAACAATCTTATTGAACAAGAACAACAAAAATTGGTGGCGCTAATAGGCATGGAAGATACCCTTATTATTGACAATCGAGATGCGCTTTTAGTGTGTAAGCGAGATTACTCACAGCACGTCAAAGAAATCGTCACTATGCTAGAAGATAGAAACGATTTGCGCAGTGAGTATCATGTACAAGATTATCGCCCATGGGGACACTGTAAGGTCTTAGAAGAACAACCCTCGAGTTTTAAAGTGAAGCGGATCTTGGTTGCCCCAGGTAAGAAGTTAAGCTATCAAATGCATCACCATCGCAGTGAGCATTGGGTCGTGGTGAAAGGGACCGCAAAAGTGACCATTGATGATGCAATCTATATGGTGCCTGAAGGTGAAAGCATTTATATCAAGAAAACACAAAAACATCGTTTAGAAAACCCTGGGCATGAGGATGTAGAGATTGTTGAGGTTCAACTCGGAAATTATTTAGAAGAGGACGATATCATTCGTTTTGATGATGATTTTGGTCGTCAATAAGTTACTATGTTGATTCTGATTGAACCATATGGTCAGCTCGCAAATCGTCTATTTATGATGGCTCATGCCATTGCGAGTGCAAAGCATCATGGGTTTCAAGTAAAAGTCTATAATTTTTCAGAATATGCCCATGATTTTGACATCAAACCACTTCAAGAGGTCTACACACTAATGACCGATGCAAAAGTTGTGCGTAGAGTAACTTTTGGATATAAACTTCTAAAAAAGCTTCATTTATTATGGATTTTACCGAAATTTCATCAAGGATATTATACTCAAGGGAAACTTACTCAAGAGTTCTTTGATAAAGTTTCACACAAGAAAATGTATCTGATGGATTGGTCTTTTCGTGATGAATCGTCTTTTATTCTTTATAGAGGATATTTAAGAACGCTTTTTCAGCCTTCGAAAGACTATTTAAAGGCCATTGAAAATAACATCAAAACGATGCGTCATCAAGCGGATGTTTTAATAGGCATTCATATTCGTCGTGGTGATTACCGTGTGTGGCGTGATGGCATGTATTTTTTTGACGATGCGACTTATGCCTCTTGGATGCAACAGTTAGAAGAAGTGTTTTTAACGCGTGGTCAAAAGGTAATCTTTTATCTCGCTTCTGATGAAGCTATTAATGAGGCCAAATTTAAAACTTTTAAGATTTATAAAGGTCAGCCTTCAAAAATGGTTGATTTGTATACCCTAGCTCAGTGTGACTACCTTTTAGGTCCACCCAGTACCTTTAGTTTATGGGCTGCCTTTATCGGTCATGGTCAGTTACTTCATGTTGAAGATTCTAATCAAAGATTAAAGCTGGAAAGCTTTAAATATTATGAATCTCGTTAAAGAGAGGTCAAGTCGTGTCTAACTTTAAGGAATTATTAAAAAAATCAATGAAATTACGTTTTATTCGTAAAGCTTTCGTTAGTTTAAACGATGATGCGCTGATGCGAAGATTACTAAATCTAAATCCTAACCAATTGACCTTTGAGAAAACACAGGGAAATCAAAATCCTTCAAAATGGGTGTATTGGATTTCTCTAAACGATAAAGGCAATGGTTTTTTTGCGCTTTTTAATCGCATGTTACGTTATCTTGCGTACGCTGATTATTATCATTTAACACCTCTCATCACGTATGGCAATGAAGGTTTAAATGTTGATCCTAACATGGCTGGAAATAATACTGTCTTTGATTATTATTTCAATCAACCTAGCAACATCGACGTTAACCGTTTAACGGAACAGAAACACTTGATTAAAAGTCGATATGTAGATTCTCAAATGCTCTTTGAAAGCATTCAAGATAATGTTGAGTATCTTTTAACTGAGAAAGAAATTCTCCGTTTAGGAAAAGTTTTTAAACAGTATGTTACCTTTAATGATGAGACACAAAAACGATTGGATTCAAAACATTTAAATGTTTTATCGGATCAACGTATTTTAGGGGTCCATATTCGTGGGACAGATTTTAGAAATATTAATAAGCATCATCCGAAATTTATAGATGAGCAAACGTATTTTGATGTGATTGATCCGGCACTTGAATCAAAACAGTATGATGGTGTTTTTTTAGCGACCGATGATGTTGATTTGTTAGAATCATTTAAATCACGCTATACGGATAAACTCTATTATCATCAGGATGTGTTTCGCTCGGATAAAAAAGAGAACTTAGCTTCTCAAGACGCCCAACGTACAAAACATCAATATTTAAGTGGGCTTGAAGTGTTGTTAGATGTGTACACTTTAGCTCATTGTCATGGTTTGGTTGCTGGACTATCGCAAGTCTCGCTCGCGGCTCGTATTATGAACGTAGCCTTAGCAAAACCTTATCAAGATACCACGATTTTAAGTAAAGGATTTCATCGTTAGGGAGGACACATGACTAAATCAAAGATTAAAGTACTTTATGACCATCAGATATTTACTGTCCAAAAATATGGTGGGATATCGAAATATTTCAGTGAGTTGTTTCGTTATTTGGACGTGCCTTATCGTAAAGGATATCTTATTTCACTAAATGAATATTCACCTCGCTTTAAAGTTCTTACTCATTTGATGGTAAAAGGAAAACGCAAGATTCTTAATGTAATTAATCGTCGCTATACCCGCTTTCTCTTGAAACATAGTCGGTATACGCATTATCATCCCACTTACTATGATGTTGAAGGTTTAAAGCATAATAAAGGAAAACTTGTCGTGACGGTACACGATATGATTCACGAACTTTACCCTCAGTATTTTGATGTCAGTGATCAAACAAAAACTCAAAAAGCCATCATGGTTCAAAAAGCCGATGCGATCATTGCAATTTCCAAAAATACTAAGCGAGATTTATTGAAACGATACGATTTAGATGAATCAAGGATACATGTCATCTATCATGCGACCTCTTTAGAAAAAGTGACAGTCACTAAAGAAGCATTAAATCTACCCGAACGTTATCTTTTGTTTGTCGGTAGTCGACGTCATTATAAAAACTTTACAGTTGTTTTTGAAGCATTTAACGATCTTGTCAAAGAGGATGCAAACTTACATCTAGTGTGTGTCGGTGGTGGTGCATTTACAGAGGAAGAACAGGCGTTGTTTAACGCGCACCAATGTGTAAATCGTTTGAGTCAACACAATGTTGATGAGACGGCCTTAGCCGCTTATTATCAACAGGCTTTAGCGTTTATTTTCCCTTCACTTTATGAAGGGTTTGGTATTCCAATCTTAGAAGCCTTTACGCTTGACTGCCCAGTGCTTCTAAGTGACACAGAAGTGTTTAAAGAAGT
Source organism: Candidatus Izemoplasma sp. (assembly GCA_007117885.1). Classification (GTDB taxonomy): domain Bacteria; phylum Bacillota_I; class Bacilli_A; order Izemoplasmatales; family Izemoplasmataceae; genus CSBR16-104. The sequence goes on along the minus strand of SKFS01000141.1, from coordinate 3,625 downwards.
TGCCGAAGACGCTTGCTTATACTTTGATGGGCAAGATTCTGACAGTTTAAAAGCACAATTGACTTCATTGATACAACAACCAAAACTACGTGAATCACTCATTCAAAAAGGTCAAACAAGAGTCAAAGCGTTTACTTGGGAAAAGGCTGTTTCACAACTTGAAAACGTGTATGAGTCACTTTGATCTCAATCAACTAGGAGGAAGTTTATGCCAGCACCCATCGCGATGTTTGTCTATAACCGCAAAGACCACGCACAAGAAACGATTGAAGCTTTAGCACAAAACGATTTAGCTAAAGACTCTGATGTCTTTATCCATTCGGATGGCCCCTCAAAACCTGAACATCAAGCAGGAGTCGAGGGTGTGAGAGCCTACTTAGATACTCTAGAAGCCAAAGGCTATTTTAAGTCAGTCACGCTCATAAAAGCACCTCAAAATATAGGGTTATCAAAATCCATCATAACTGGCGTCAGTAACATTATGAAACGCTATGGTCAAGCCATCATCATTGAAGATGATCTGGTTTCCTCGCGGGATGTCTTACGTTTCCTAAACGATGGATTAGATTTCTACAAGGACAAAGAAGATATTTGGGCGGTTGGTGCCTATAACATTCCGATTGACATCCCTGACGATTATGGTTATGATGTCTATAAAGCTTATCGAACAAACAGTTGGGGCTGGGCTTCATGGGGCGACCGTTGGAAAAAAATAGATTGGAAAATGAAAGACTACGCGAGTTTCTTAAAATCACGTCAGCGTCAACGCTACTTCATGCGAGGAGGGAATGATTTGCTGGAAATGCTTTCTCTTCAAATGCAAGGTAAGCTCCAATCATGGGATTCCGTGTGGTGTTACCATCAAGCTAAATTTAAAAGCTTCACCATCTATCCTACCGTCAGTCGTATAAAAAACATTGGTTTTGATGGGTCTGGTTATCATGGAAACGTGAATGAAAGTTTTGATATTCCATTCAGTCAAGAACCAAAGCCCTACACACTCACTTATCCAGAGGTAGATCCGATCATTCAAAAACGTTTCTTAAAACATTTTTATAAGTATCCAACTTGGATGAGACGCTTGAAACGTCGAGTTAAACGAGTGATAGGCATGGTGAAACGATGAAAACAATCCTAATCGCAGGTGGCGCAGGCTTCATTGGCTCGTCGCTCTCAAAAGTATTGCTTGAACAAGGAAATAAAGTCATCTGTGTCGACAATCTTTACACAGGGTCGATAGACAATATCAAAGGTTTGATGCATCATGAGAACTTTCAGTTTATCAACCATGACATCATTGAGCCACTAGATCTCAACATCGATGAAATTTATAATCTTGCTTGTCCGGCCTCCCCAGTGCACTACCAAAAAGATCCATTGTATACGATTCACATAAGTTATATGGGAACATATCAACTGTTAGAGCTTGCTAAAAAAAAGAGAGCCACTTTCTTGATGGCGTCCACATCGGAAGTCTATGGTGACCCCCATGTTCATCCTCAGAAGGAAGACTATTGGGGGAATGTGAATCCGATTGGCCCACGTGCATGTTATGACGAAGGGAAGAGAATCTCTGAGACACTCACAATAAACTATAATTTAACACATAAAGTCAAAACTAAGATTGTTCGTATTTTTAACACATATGGGCATAACATGGATAAAGAAGATGGTCGTGTCGTATCAAATTTTATTGTTCAAGCTTTAAAAGGCGATTCAATAACGATTTATGGTGATGGATCACAGACACGTTCATTTTGTCATGTAAATGACATGGTTAAAGGTTTAATCTCCATGATGGAGAGTGATGATGATGTGACAGGTCCAATAAACTTAGGAAACCCCGTAGAGTACACCATTAAAGAAATTGCCAATATTATTTTGAGTAAAACACATTCGCAGTCAAAAATTGACTTCCTACCTTTGCCTCAGGATGATCCCATTAAACGCAAACCCGACATATCAAAAGCTAAATTAGAATTATCCTGGGAACCAACTATTAGTCTAGATGAAGGTTTAAACAACACTATTAGCTATTTTAAAAAGATACTTGATGGAAAGATTACGGAGGGAAAATGAACATAACAGTGGTTGGCACAGGCTATGTTGGATTGTCAAATGCAGTTTTATTTGCTCAAAAACATAAAGTAACTGCTCTAGACGTTGAAGAAACAAAAGTTAAACTGATTAATCAAAGAAAATCTCCGATTGCTGATTCAGAAATAGAAGAGTACTTAAAGACTAAAAATCTTGATTTAACAGCTACTTTGGATAAACACTCAGCATATTCACAGGCGGATATCGTGTTTATCTGTACTCCAACAAATTATGATGTAGAAAGTAATTATTTTGATACGTCTTCTGTAGAAACGGTCATTAAGGATGTAATTAGTTTTAAGCCTGACGCAATTATTGTTATCAAATCAACCATTCCTATTGGTTTCACAGAACAAATGCGTAAGAACTATGATTTAACTAATATTGTCTTTTCCCCTGAATTTTTAAGAGAAGGCAAGGCTCTTTATGATAATTTACATCCTTCGCGCATCATAGTCGGCGATTTAGGTGAAAAAGGTCAGTTGATTTCAGATTTGATGAAAGAAGCTGCATTGGATGTCAACACTCCTGTTTTATTGACAAACTCAACTGAAGCAGAAGCAGTAAAGTTGTTTGCAAATAACTATCTTGCAATGAGAGTAGCGTATTTTAATGAGCTTGATTCATTTTGCCTAGTAAATAACCTTATTTCAAAACAAGTTATACAGGGTGTAAGTCTAGACCCCCGTATAGGAGATTATTATAACAATCCGTCATTTGGTTACGGCGGATACTGTTTACCTAAAGACACGAAACAGCTTTTAGCAAACTTTAGCAATACTCCACAAAAAATTATCGAAGCCATAGTTAAAGCAAACGATACTCGAAAAAGTTTTTTGGCTGACACGATTATCCGCAAAGGAGTTAAAACTGTAGGTGCTTATCGTTTAATTATGAAATCTGGATCAGATAATTTTCGAGACTCGGCGATTGTCTCTTTATTACGTTTGTTAATTAATGCTAGTATTGAGGTTATAGTTTATGAACCTCAAATTAATGAAACGAATTATAGTGGATTTCACATCATAGATGATTTGGCAAAATTTAAAAGAGAATCAGATATAATCATTGTTAATCGTTTAGAGAATAACGAATTAAGTGATGTAACTGATAAAATATTTTCTAGAGATGTATATCATAGAGATTGATCGACAGTTTTATAACACAACTAACATGAAATCATTAACAGACATCATTAGACCTAAAAGGACTAGATACAATAATCTAGATAGGATAACTAAGATACTCAAAAGAGTCTATTTGAAAAGCCGAAAGATAAAGTGTATAAAGTGAAAGTCGATATAGACATCATTCAAAAAAGTTCTTAAGTCAGTCAAGTAGCGTACAAGCGTGGTATTTCAAGGCCCATTATTTCAAAGTGGGTTGCGGAATACAAACGTTACTAAGCCAAAGCTTTTACAGGACGTGGTAAACGATTACCAGATAAAGCTAAAATCCATGCCTTAGAGCAAGAAAACAAACGATTGAAAGAAGAGAACGACATCTTAAAAAAGTTCGAAGCGTTTGT
>SKFS01000101.1 GCA_007117885.1 Candidatus Izemoplasma sp. | reverse complement strand
TGATATAAGGTGTGAGGAAAAGCTTTAATCAAAACTATCCTCGGTATTGCTGAATGAAGATGGATATGGTATAAGTAAGTGAACCCTTATTATAAATAAGAGAAGGAGAAACCATGCAAACAAAACTATCTAAAGGAAAGTTACTGAATGAACACGGTCATCTTAACGAGGCGGGCTATGCTTTTGAAATGGTCAAAACCTATCAACGAGAGGACATTAAAGCGAACCCATTAAGAATTAAAGAATGGGATTATTACTATTTACAAGATAGCGATTTTGCGGTGGCTTTAACGATCGCAGATAATGGCTATATGGGATTATTAAGTGTCTCACTTATAGAGTTTAAGGAAGCACGATTTACGACGAAGAGTAAAGTCATCCTCATGCCTTTAGGAAAACTTGGGTTGCCGAGCAGTTCAGCATTAGGAGACTGTGTGGTCAAGCGAAAAGATCTGCAGTTTTCATTTCTTAATGATGGTAAAAAACGTCAGCTTAAGGTGGTCTTCCCTAAGTTTGTAGAGGGCAAGACATTAACCGTCGAAGCGGACTTAAATAACCCACCGCAAGATAGTATGGTCATTGCCACGCCCTTTAAAGAAAAACCCACGGCGTTTTACTATAATCAGAAAATCATTGGTATCGCTTTGAAAGGCACACTTAGTTTAGGAGAAGATCAGCGCGTCTTTTCTAAAAACGCGTTAGGGCTCCTCGACTGGGGTCGCGGCGTATGGCCTTATAAAAATACTTGGTACTGGGGTGCTGGGCACGGTTTAATTGAGGGCAAAGTGTTTGGCTTTAATATTGGCTATGGGTTTGGCGATACGTCTAAGGCGAGTGAAAATATGCTTTTTTATGAAGGTAAAGCTCATAAGTTGGCGGCGGTGACGTTTAATATTCCTCGATCAGAAAAAGGTGAGTATTTCTTTATGCGGCCGTGGACGTTTACCTCAAGTGATCAACGTTTTGAAATGTATTTTCAACCGCTTATCGATCGCAAAGATGCGCTTTCTTTAGGGGTGTTAAAAAGTGATCAACACCAAGTATTTGGTTATTTCACAGGGGTTGCAATCCTTGATGATGGGACCAAGATTAAACTGAACAACTTTTTGGGATTTGCTGAGTTCATCCGTAATAAATGGTAAAAAAATCGGCGAGTTATTCGCCGATTTTTACTATGGTCTAATCATCGATAAGGTAGCCAATTTTAGGTACTCGACTTAACATTTCTCGACCGTGTGTCGCTTCGGTATCTAAAACTGTGGTGAGGTCTTGGCCAGCTTGAACGCGTCCTCGGTGCATTCCATTTGGCCATTGTGAAGAGTTGGTTACATCGTAAATCACACCGTCAATGGCCACGTAAGCATCGCGCCCTTCAAGACCATCAAACTGGGCAAGTTCTTCTAAAGTTAAGTAAATATAATCTTCAGGATCACGTTCTTCTGGCGTGGCGGGTTCACTTGAACACGCCCATAAGAAGACAAGAAAAAACGTCAATATCGCAGTTAGCTTCATGGTATCACTCCTTTTGCCTTATTTTATCAAATTCATTGAAGAAATGAACTTTTAATGCATTATTAATCATAACCGTAAAAACTTGATATAATAGATGTTGAGAGTGAGGAGGATGGGTATGAAAAATAGTTTTACAACGCAGTTTGAAAAAGCCTTAAAGGAAAACAAGAAAGCCGATGCGCATCGACTAATGACAGAACATACTGTCGATAAAGCAACATTAATCAACGTTTATGAATCCGTTGTGCCAGAAATCTTAAACAGTATTGATTGTCAGGAAAACGACGCGGCATGCATTTGGCTGGAACATCAGATGAGTGCGATTGTACGGAGTGTAGTGGAGTCAAGTTACCCTCAAGTATTAGCGTATCAATCAAGATTAACGCCTAAGAAACATGTCTTGATTGCGTGTTTGAAAGAAGAAACCCATGAGTTAGGAGCCATCATCGGGGCCCACTTATTTGAACTCTACGGGTTTAAAACGACCTATGTGGGGGCCAACACCCCTCTTTTTACATTAGAGAACGCGCTTGTTCAGCTGAAACCAGACTATTTAGTTTTAAGTGTAACCAATATGTACAATCTTTTTGAAATGCATAAAGTGATCACGAAACTTCGTGACCATTTTCCAGAGTTACCAATTTATGGGGCTGGTCGCGGGGCGTTTCTCAATCAACATAAACTGTCTTTAGAAGGCGTAATCTCCGGATCAAAGGACATTGAAGCGCTAATCGCTAAGGAGGGTTTAACATGCTCCCATTAAGTATTGCTTGGCGTTTTCTAATGGCATCTAAAGCCCAAACAATACTGATTGCTTTAGGCATTGCTGTGGGGGTTAGTGTGCAAATCTTTATCGGGGGGATTATTACCGGTCTTCGTGAAGACTTAGTCGAAACGACGATTGGAAATAGTTCTCATATTACTGTTTCGGCTCAAGCGCGCAATGAGCTGCTTGAGGACGATCAATCACTTTATGAGTTCTTAAAGACATTCGATGATCAAATCCGTGTTGTCAATCGGAGTTTAGTTTTTTCTGGGAATATTCTTACCGATCAATCTGATCCAGTTGTTTTAAGAGGGTTTGATTTTGCGGATGCGAATCAAATGTATCAGTTTGATGAACGGTTGATGGCAGGGAGACTTCCGAGTGCCAATCAAGAAATTGCTTTGGGTAAGGACTTAGTCGATGCACTTGGTATTTCCATCAATGATGAAGTTGAGGTGCTTTTTACGTTTGAAATTCCCCCAAAAAGAGAAACCTTTACGCTTGTTGGGGTGTTTGATTTCAGAGTATCACAAATTAACCAAACATGGTTGATTACGACGATTGAAACCGCTCAAACTGTACTTGGTGTTAACCAAGTGAGTGCGTTTGAAATGCAGCTTAAGGATGTCTTTTTAGCCGATCAAATCGCTGAGCGCTTACAGACAGAACTTGGCGATAGCTATCGTGTGACAGAGTGGAAAAGTGCCAACCAAGAGTTATTAAGTGGCCTAGAAGGGCAAAACATATCAGGGATTATGATTCAAGTGTTTGTGATTATTTCGGTGGTCCTTGGCATTGCGAGTGTTTTAGCGATTACCGTGGTGCAAAAATCTAAGCAATTAGGAATTTTAAAAGCGATGGGGATTCAAGATGCTCAAGCGCGACGCATCTTTTTGTATCAAGGCGCACTTCTTGGGTTAATCGGGGGTGTGCTAGGTATTCTTTTAGGTTTAGGACTTTCTGAAAGTTTTAGTGCTTTCGCGTTGAATCCCGATGGTTCACCAATCTTAGAACTAGTTATCACTCCTAGTTTCATTGCTTTAAGTGCGAGTTTAGCAATAATGGCGGCGCTATTTGCTTCGCTTGTCCCGGCCCGACGTAGTGCCAAATTATCGGTGATTGAGGTGATTCGCAATGGCTAGTGTACTTCGTTTATCTGCGATAAAGAAAGTCTATGGGGAAAAAGTGAAAACTCAGGTTTTACATGGCATTGATTTAAGCTTTGAGATGGGCTCGTTTAATGCGATTATCGGTCAAAGTGGCAGTGGAAAGAGTACCTTAATGAACATAATGGGGACCCTTGATTATCCCACAGAAGGTCACATTGAAGTCTATGGGGTACGCGCGGATCAAATGGATAAGAAAGCCTTGGCTAAACTTCGCAATGAAAAGATTGGTTTTATTTTTCAACATCACTATTTACTGCCTGAGTTTACCGCATTTGAAAACATTCTTATGCCCTATAAAATACGTCATGGGAAAATCACCGAAGAAGCAAGAAAATATGCTGCAGAACTCATTGAACTCGTTGGACTAACGAAGGTCAAACACAACAAAGCGACCGACATGAGTGGTGGGCAAATGCAGCGGGTTGCGATTGCGCGTTCATTGATCAATCAACCGAGTCTTATTTTAGCGGATGAACCGACAGGCGCCTTAGATAGTGATACAACGGAACAGGTTTACGATCTTTTACGTAAAATAAACAAAACCTATAAAACCACATTCATTATTATTACCCATGATAAAAAGATCGCTGAAAAAGCCGATCGGATGATTGAAATTAAAGACGGCAACATTGTTTTAGATGTGGTAATACAGTAAGCGTCTTAAACGTAAATCTGTGTTCATTATGGTAGCATAAAGACAAGGAGGGAAAAAGATGAAACGCATACTAATGAGTTTTACGATCGCGATTCTTGCCCTGATTTTGCTAGCATGCGAGGCGATTAATGAGGTTCAAGAAACGCAATCCGATGGCCAAATCGCTGTAACAGTACGCGATGTTCGCCGCGGCCAAGAAACCCTCTTTGGTGAGCTGCCTGAAGGGGAAATGTGGTTAATCATCGATCTCGCTATCCAAAATGTTGGGCAAGTGCGTCGTTCAATCCAAAGTCTTTTAATGTTTCACTTAGAGGATCGTTACGGTTCATATGATATCGATATTTTCGCTGACAATGCGTTTGCTTTAGACGGCGATTTAGAGGTCGGTGAACGAAAAGAAGGGTCGTTAGTGTTTGCGGTGGATCAACGAAGTGACGAGTTTTTACTTATTTTCACACCCAATATTAACCAACCTGGTCAGTTAGAGTTCACCATTAAACTCCATGATTAACACTGTCGATAAGGCAGTGTTTTTTTTGTGTTTTCAAAGCCACCGAGATTCGGTATAATAAGAGGTATGTGAAAGGTGGTATGATGATGCATACACGTGAAGATATTTTAGAACTACTAAAACCCTTTATGCTGGAACATCCAAAAGTTTTAGCGGTTTGGGAAGGCGGTTCAGCAGCCACAAACCATATCGATGCATACAGTGATGTCGATTTAATGGTGGTGACGGACAAGACTGAAATTGAAGCGCTATTTGAGGAGTTTGAAGTGCGCTTAAATGAAACCTTTGGTATCGTAGAGAAATACCGTGTTAAAGAACCGGCTTGGCATGGGTTTTCACAATGCTTTTATCACTTAGAAACCACGGAACCTTGGCTTTATCTTGACCTTTGTATCTTACCCAAAGAAATTGACGATCATTTCACCGCAAGCGATCGCCACGGTGAGGCTAAAGTATGGAAGGACACGATTGGTTTTATCAAAAACGATAAAACCCCTGAAGCCATCTATCATCAACGGCTTAAACGTTATTATGAGAGTGCGACAGCCTCTGAGTTTATTCTTCGTTTAGAAATCGATAAAGCTTTTCGTCGTGAACAGTTTATTGATGCTTATGAGTTTATGCATGCCTATATTATTCGTCATTTGGCACCATTATTGAACATCGAACATCGTCCCGCTAAAGTTGATTTTGGGCTACGCTATGCTCAGCGTGAGTACTCAACGAATGATTACACCTTAATTCTTAGTTTCTATCGATCATCTAGTTTGAACGAGCTTGAGAAAGTGTTTAAACTGATTCTTTCACGTTTTGAAACATTGAAAACACAGTTTGTTGATTTAGTCTAAATTAAGGTTGAATAAGTTTAAATCATATGATAAGATATAAATGACATATGTCAAAAATAGAGGTGAGTATGCCAAGACCAAAACGAAAAAAAAGGGTTTGCTGTGACCATCAAGGGTTAGTTTTTTACACGACGAATCGTCTGAATGAAGAAACGATTACCCTATCGACTGAAGCGTTTGAAGCGTTTCGTTTAATCGACTATGAAGGGTTGACACAAGCAGAGGCTGCTGAGCGCATGGGTGTTGCGAGAACGACCGTTCAATCACTCTATCACGATGCGCGTAAAACACTCGCTAAAGCGATTTTTGACGGTCACAGAATGATGATTGAAGGAGGCGATTATAGCGTGGATCATCACGAAAAGTGTTGCCATGAGCAAGCGCGTACAATACGGCTTGCCATGATGGTTAAAGACCATCACATCGCACCGTATTATCACGATGCGGAAGCGTTTCTTATTGTAACGATGGATCAAGAAGGGATTCAACGTAAAGACCGTATTATCCCTGAAGAAGGGTCGGGTTGTCGGAAGTTTTTCCTATCTATTGGTGTCGATCACGTATTGACAGGACCGATGATGGAACATGTTTATGACAAGTTTCAACAGTCGCACATTGATGTGTATTATGCACAGGGCGATGTTCAAGAAGCGCTCGATGCTTACTTGGCAAATGAGCGGGTCTCAATGGCTCAGTATACAGTTCCAAGTGAGGGGAAAGACTGTCACGGTAAAGAACAGAGTAAGGAAACACCTTGTTGCAAAGAAAAATAGCACAGCTGTGCTATTTTTTATATTTTTTGATGATTAAATCAGCGGTCACAATCGCCGATTGATAAATCGTCGGTAAACCACTACCGGGGTGCGTGCCACCGCCAACTAAATAAAGGTTTTTAACGTCGTTATAGGCGTTTTGTGGACGTTTATAAAGCATTTGGTTTAATCGGTGTGAGAGATTAAATACCGCCCCTAAGTAAACATTAAAGTCTTTTTCCCAGTCCATAGGTGTGATACTTTTTTCCTCAACAATCGAATCCTCTAAGTTGTCTATATTAAACCGCGACTCAAGCGTTTTTATGATTAGGTTTCGCAAGTTTTCACCTTCTGTTTCCCAATCGATGTTAGAACGGTTGTTGGGGACAGGCACTAAGACATAAAGACTAGAGTGGCCTTTTGGAGCCAGCGTTGAATCAAGTTTTGAGGGGGCATGGAGGTAAAACATATAGTCATCAGGCAACTGGTAATCTTTCGTGATTTTCTTGGCGTTTTCGGCATAGTTTTTGGGGAAGATGAAGGTATGATGCTCTAAGGGGAGTTCACGGTTAATCCCTAAATAAAGATTATAAGTTGATAGTGAGTACGCCATGTTTTTGAGGGTTTCTTGTGTGTAGGTGTAGCTTGCTTCAGTTTCTAAGACCGCATTAATCATATGTGAAACATCGATGTTACTCACAACGAGGTCATAAAAACGTTCACTATCATCCGCAAGGGTGAGTTTTGTCACACGGCGTTTATGGGTGTGAATTTTTTTAATCTCAGTGCCTAAATATAGCTGGCCACCTTTTTTAATAAAAAGGCCTTTCATGGCTTCGTGAATCTGATTGAGTCCACCTTCAACATGATACAAGCCTTTAACGTGTTCTAAGTAAGTAAGCATCGTAAAAAACGCCGGGGCTTCTTGAGGAGCCATGCCTAAATATTTAGACTGAAAACTGAGCATAGTACGAAGTTCTTCGTGCTTAAAATAATGCTTTAAACGGTCATCTATACTTTTTTTTGGATTGATGTACTTTCGTGCTTTTAGTATCGATTTTCTCAGAAGATTTAAAGGATGTTTAAAAGGCAGTGTCATAATCGGATCGAGGGCATTAAAGCGCGGTTCCTCATCATGTAAAAAC